>JANONT010000061.1:0-9914 GCA_031420955.1 Candidatus Nitrotoga sp.
CATCGGCGTGGGGAGCTGGGCCTTTTCCGCGCTCAAATTTCAATCGGACATGGGCATTTTGCTGGCCTTCATGTTTCTGGTGAATATGCTTGGCGCAATATTGCTGCTGCCCGCGCTGGCGGCGTATTTGGTGAAATCCCCCGCGAAATAAAAATGGTGGGGATATGAATTTTTAGGGCGCGTGGCTACGAAGTGGAGAGTGTTTTAAAGTAGAAATAATCCCAGATTGTCCATTAGAACAAAACTACGTCATTCCCGCCCTCGAATGAATTTGTCGGGGGCGGGAATGACGTGGCTAATGAATAATTTGGGTTAAACAAAGCTGCTGCTTATTGATCCGGCACGCATTGAATTTGAATGCCGTTCGTGCTGAGCCTGTCGAAGCACAGGAATCCATTCACATTTCGACAAGCTCAATGCGAACGGATTCTTGGATAAAGAGTGCCGGATCAATAGTTCATTCCCAACCATCAAACCCGCGCTCAACTACGCTTTAGGAGGCTCTTCTTTAGACAAAGCCTCTTTGGATGATTCCGATTTTTTGCGTGCGCCGAACAGCCACATGGCGTAACCAGAGAGTGAATAGCAGAAAAATAGCAGAAACAGTACGCCTGGTGGGTAGCTGGAGATGACCATGAAGAAAAGTGCCATAATGAGAATGACGATGAACGGCACGCTCTTACGCATATTAAAATCTTTGAAACTGTAAAACTTGACGTTGCTGACCATGCTCAAGCCCGCAAAGACCGTGATGGCAACCGCAGGCCAACGTAATTCGTTGCCCGTAAACTGGTTGTCCTGCATGACCCAGACGAAACCCGCCACCAGTGCTGCGGCAGCAGGGCTGGGCAAGCCTTGAAAGTAGCGTTTGTCCACTATGTCGATGTTGGAATTAAATCGTGCGAGGCGTAATGCTGTTCCGGCACAATAAATAAAGGCTGCGAACCAGCCCAGTTTCCCCAAATCTTTAAACGCCCATTCGTACATTAACACTGCGGGTGCAACACCGAACGATACCATATCGGACAGGCTGTCATACTCTGCGCCGAACTCACTTTGCGTGTGCGTCATGCGCGCCACGCGCCCATCCAAACCGTCAAATACCATCGCGATAAAAATCGCCACCGCCGCATATTCAAACTTGTCATTCATGGACTGTACGATGGCGTAGAAACCCGCGAACAAAGCCGTAGTGGTCAATAAATTGGGTAACAGATAAATGCCGCGTCGCCGAAAATTCATGGGCTTGGGATTGTGCGGATCAGGCATATTCATGTGTCCCATCCTTTTATTTTGTGCCCAGACTTAGCGATGCCAGTATGGTGGTGGTAGCAGAAACTTTATCGCCAATGGCGACTTTCACGGTAGCGGTGAGCGGCAAGTATACGTCCACGCGCGAGCCAAAGCGAATGAAGCCGTAACGTTGCCCGCGTGTTAAAACATCCCCTTCGCCGACATAACACAAAATGCGCCGTGCGATGAGCCCAGCTACTTGTACGCTGGTAATATCTTGACCATCCGCCGTTTTAATCCACAGTGCGTTACGCTCGTTTTCCGTCGATGCTTTATCTAAATCAGCATTCACAAATTTGCCCGGAAAATATTGCACGCTCTGCACTTTACCGTCGACCGGACTGCGGTTGGAATGCACGTTGAACACATTCATAAACACGCTGATTTTAATGGCCTCGCGCTTGACATAAGGATCGTTGACGCGCTCTACAGCAACGATGCGGCCATCGGCTGGCGACAACACCGCATCAGGATTTTGCGGGATTGCACGCGGTGGGTCACGAAAAAATTGCAGCACAAATAAAGCAAGCAGCCACACTGGCAGGGCAATAGCGAACCCTACAAAAATGGTGACGAGTATCGCCGCAACAACAAGAAATGTTAAGTACGGCCAGCCCTCGCGGGCGATGATAGGATGAGGATAATTATTCATATTTGGAAGGAGAAAAGAGAAGGGAGAAGAGTCTGGGTTATCTTATTTACCCTGCGCTCTTCTCCCCTCCCCCTTCTCTTATTTTAGTTTTTAGATTGATCAACCAACTTGTTTTTACTGATCCAAGGCATCATGGCGCGCAACTGCGTACCCACAACTTCAATAGGATGCTCCGCATTCAAGCGGCGGCGCGCAGTCATCTCAGGATAGTTGGTGCGGCCTTCCAAAATAAATTGTTTGGCGTACGCGCCGGTCTGAATATCCTTGAGGCATTGACGCATCGCATTCTTAGTATCTTCAGTAATAATTTTCTGACCGGTGGTGTATTCGCCATACTCAGCATTGTTGGAAATGGAGTAATTCATGTTGGCGATGCCGCCTTCGTACATCAAATCGACAATCAATTTCAACTCATGCAAGCACTCGAAGTAAGCCATTTCCGGCGCATAACCGGCTTCGGTCAACACTTCAAAACCCGCCTTGACCAACTCGACCGCACCACCACATAACACCGCTTGCTCGCCGAATAAATCGGTCTCAGTTTCTTCGCGGAAATTGGTTTCAATCACGCCGCCTTTGGTGCCACCGATGGCCGCCGCATAGGACAATGAAACGTCACGCGCCTTGCCGGATTTATCTTGAAAAACGGCGATCAAGGTCGGTACGCCACCGCCTTTGAGGTACTCGGAACGCACGGTATGACCGGGGCCTTTGGGCGCAATCATAATCACGTCGATATCTGCGCGTGGCACCACTTGGTTGTAATGCACATTAAAGCCGTGCGCGAAAGCCAACGCCGCGCCTTTTTTCATGTTCTGCACCACTTCTTGGTTGTACACATCAGGAATATTTTCATCTGGCAACAGCATCATCACCACATCAGCGATTTTAACGGCAGCGGCCACTTCCATCACCTTTAATCCTGCCGCCTCAGCTTTTTTCCATGACGCACCGCTTTTACGCAGCCCCACCACCACATTCGCGCCGGACTCTTTTAAATTCAGCGCGTGCGCGTGGCCTTGTGAGCCGTAGCCAATAATGGCTATTTGCTTGCCTTTAATTAAGGATAGGTCTGCGTCTTTATCGTAATAAACTTTCATGTTGCCCTTTCAGTAATAATTGAGATGATAGTAGTAAATGATTTTTTAGAGTGGGCAGGCTTCAGTGCCCACCATTTCACTGCGTGGCCAAACAAAACAATGAAGCTGTTTGCCCGCCCGGCACAGAATTTAAAGTTTCAAAATGCGTTCGCCACGCGCAATGCCCGATGCCCCTGTGCGGACTGTTTCCAATATTTGATCGCGCCCGACCGCTTGCAAGAACTCGTCCAGCTTGACGCAGGTATCAGTCAACTCAACGGTGCAAGTGCTGTTCGATGTGTCGATGAAACGCCCTTGAAATACCGCCATGGCGCGCTTGAATGCCTCGCTGGCCGCTACTGCAGCAGACACTTTGACCAACATCAGCTCGCGCTCCAGATGCTCGCCATCGCTCAAATCCATCACTGCTACTACGTCGATCAGTTTATTGAGTTGCTTGTTAATTTGCTCAATCACCGCATCCGAGCCGCTGGTGACGATGGTCATGCGCGACAGGGTCGGGTCTTCGGTGGGCGCGACAGACAGTGATTCAATGTTGTAACCACGCGCTGAAAACAGCCCTGCCACACGCGACAAAGTACCCGCCTCATTTTCCATCAGCAAAGAAATAATGTGCCTATGTTTCATCACAAATCCTCCACTTCAGGATGCGGCATCTTCGGATCAAGTATCACTTCCGATAAACCCTTGCCACCCGGCACCATGGGATATACGTTTTCGGTTGGGTCGGTTCGAAAATCCATGAATACTAAATCATTCTTGCGGGCAAATGCTTCGCGTAACGCTGGCTCTACATCAGAAGGCTTATCGATACGCATACCGATATGTCCGTAAGATTCGGTGAGCTTCACAAAATCGGGCAGCGCGTCCATATAAGATTCCGAGTAGCGGTTACCGTGGAAAATTTCTTGCCACTGCCGAACCATGCCCAGATAACGATTATTCAACGACACCACTTTGATCGGCAGGTGGTATTGCTTGCAGGTGGACAGCTCCTGGATGTTCATCTGAATACTGCCTTCGCCGGTAACGCAAGCGACGGTCGCACCGGGATTAATAAACTGCGCCCCCATCGCGGCGGGTAAACCAAAGCCCATCGTGCCTAAGCCACCGGAGTTCAGCCAGCGACGCGGCTTGGTAAATTTATAATATTGCGCTGCCCACATTTGGTGCTGGCCCACATCCGAGGTCACAAAAGCATCGCCGCCCGTGACTTCATACAGTTTTTCGATAACATATTGCGGCTTGATAATCTCGGTGGAGTTATTGTATTTCAACCCGCCGCCTTTGAACCGCCAGTCGTTCACTTGCTTCCACCATACCGCCAATTCAGCCGCATCTGGCTTCTGTTGAGTGCTGCGTAGCTCGGCCAGAAATTGATTCAATACCAACTTCAAATCACCCACCACGGGCACATCCACCTTAACGCGCTTAGCGATGGAAGAAGGATCAATATCCAGATGAATAATTTTGCGCGGCACTTGGTTAAAGTGCTCGACCTTACCCACTACGCGATCATCAAAACGCGCGCCGATGGCAATCAACACATCGCAATGCTGCATCGCCATACACGCTTCGTATGTGCCGTGCATACCGGGCATACCGACGAACTGCTTATCCGTTGCGGGATACGCGCCCAAGCCCATTAGCGTGTTAGTGATAGGGAAGCCCAGCAAATGGGCTAGCTCAGTTAGCTCCGCTGAAGCCCCAGACAAAATCACGCCACCGCCGCTGTACATCATCGGGCGTTTCGCGGTCATCAGCAACTGGATGGCTTTTCTAATCTGATTAATATCGCCTTCGCCCGGTGGATTGTACGAACGGATATGAATAGGCTCAGCGTAGTTATAAGTGGTTTTTTGGAAAGAAATATCTTTAGGAATATCGACCAGCACTGGTCCCGGACGACCAGAGCGCGCGAGATAAAACGCTTTCTTCATGGTCGGCGCGATGTCTTTCACATCTTTAATCAAGAAATTGTGCTTCACGCAGGGGCGCGTAATACCAATTGCATCTACCTCCTGAAACGCATCTTCACCGATCATAGTGGACGGCACTTGGCCGCTAATGATCACCATCGGGATAGAGTCCATATAAGCAGTGGCAATACCCGTTACCGCATTGGTAATCCCCGGACCAGAGGTTACCAACACTGCGCCCACTTTTTCGGAGGAACGCGAATATCCATCCGCCGCATGTACCGCCGCCTGCTCGTGGCGCACCAAAATATGCTTGACCTTATCTTGCCGAAACAAAGCATCATAAATATGCAACGCCGCCCCGCCGGGATAGCCGAAGATATACTCCACGCCCTCTTCCTGCAAACACCGGACGGCTATTTCTGCGCCAGTCATCTCTTCAGTTAATCCCATCGCCCGCTACCTAACAAGTAATATTAAAGAACCGCGCAAGATAAAGGTTTGCGGCGTTTTGGTCAACCCCCATGTTCCCTGCTTGCTCTCCAAACATCACCGCCGCTCGGTCGACCACAACATGTAAGTCGCCAATATCAAAAACAGCGTGGGCATGGTGATCGCGCTGAGGATGGCTGGCCATTCGTTAATTGCGCCGAGGTTGGTGAACATTTGTCCAGCGAAATAGAAGGTGAGTCCCAGCACAATGCCTGAAAATATTTTCGCGCTGACTCCTCCTTCACGTTGTCGATAGGCCGCAAAAGGCAAGGCCAATAACATCATTACCAACACCACAAAGGGATAAAGTAATTTGTTCCACATGGCGATTTCATAACGCACGGTTTTTTGTTGATTGTCGCGCAAATGCTGGGTATATAAATACAGATTCCACGCCGACATTTGGTTCGGCCCAACCAACAATACGCGCAAAATATCTGGGGTGAGCGCGGAACGCCATTCCATATTTGCTACGGTATTGACCGTCACTCCCTGCGGGCTAAAGCGTGTTTGCGTCGCCCCTTCTAGTTGCCAAATACTTTCATCCAAATAACTGGCACGTTGGGCAGCGGTGATGGATTGCAATCGATAGCTTTCGTCAAACTCGTAAATGTTGATGTTGCGTAGCGTGGTGTCGGGCAATACATTTTTTACGTTGACAAAGCTGCGTTCATCTTTTGCCCAAATTCCCGAGCGAAATTCACGGATCGCCATTTCCGAGCCGAGTGCTTGCAGACGCACGGTTTGCGCTAGACGTTCGCTGGCTGGGGTCAACATTTCACCACACACATAGCTCAACACGAGTATCGGCAGGCTGATTTTAAACAGGGTTAAAATCATTTGTTTGAGCGATACGCCAGAGCAACGATAAATGGTGAGCTCTGAACTGGCGGCCATTTGCGCTAAGGCAAAGATTGTTCCAATAAGCGTGGCGACGGGAAATAAATCATACAAACGCGTGGGAATAGTGAGCACAACAAATAATAAAACTTTGCCCAAGTGATAGCTGCCGCGCCCAAGATCGTCTAGCTCGCGCAGCAAATCAAAGAACGCAAACAACATCAGCAGTGCAACAAACACCAGCGCGATGCTGGAGTAAATTTCACGAGCTAAGTATCGGGTGAGTAAGTTCATTGCTTAAGGGTTGCGCCGCATTAAACGGCGCATGGAGAACACGGTTAAGCGTTTATAAAATAAGGCTGCAGTCAGCGCGAGCATTAAAATATGCACGCCCCAAAATCCGATGTTGGTTTTGCCTTGCATTTCCAACGCACTGGAGACGCTGATGAGGTTGTTGTAAATCATATAAATTACCAATGCCATAATTAAATTAAGTGAACGCCCCACTCGCGGGTTAACAAAGCTCAAGGGTACGGCCAGCAAGGCTAAAATCAACGCGCTAATCGGCATACTTAAACGCCGCTCAAATTCGGCCATATTTTGAACGCTGCGATTTTCTAATAAGTACTGCGTGGAAAGTGCCTTCAGTGAAACAGGCCGATGCCTAGCCTCGGCATCTTCAATGCGTACTGCGTAACGTTCAAATTCAACAATTCGAAAATCGCGCTGCCCAGGGATTCCTTCGTAGCGCTTGCCGTTGAGCATGACTAAAAACCGATCCCCATTCGGCATCGTTTCTTGCAAGCCTTCATTCGCTACGATGATGCCTGTTTTACCGTGTTGCACCGATTGCACAAAAACATTGCCGACTCGGCCTTGACCGACATCCACATTGTCGATAAAAAATACGCGATCAGCTTGTTTGGATTCTCTGAACGTACCCGGTGTAGCGGTCGATACATCGTTACGGCTATCCAACTGTTGCTTGATCTCAACTTCTTTCGTTAATGCCCAAGGTGCAACCACGAGGCTCAACAACGCAATGGTCAATACTACGGGCACGGCATAAGCCAACACTGGTCTCATCCATCGCGCCAAGCCCACGCCCGAACAAAACCACACCACCATTTCACTGTCACGATAGCTGCGCGTTAAGGAAATTAAGATGGATAAAAATAAGCTAACCGAGAGCACCACGGGCAAGGAATAAATGATGCCCAGCCACAGCAATGACAGCACGCCATCTACCAATAAAATACCGCTGACCGATTGGCCGAGCAGGCGAACCAATTGGGTGAATACAATAATTCCGAGTAGAATGGCGAACACAAATATCCCCATCGTAGCGAACTCGCGCACCAATACACGGTGAAAAATACCGGTGATTGAAAGTCTGGGGCGCGAGATTTTTAGGGCTTGTAGTGGGGATTGCATATTTTTAAAAACATTGGATCATTAAGGAGAGCTCGGTGGAATCTAAGATGGAATTTAGCATAAAATCAAATTTGGAATTTAGCATAAAACAGGGCGCGCCGGATAAACAGCGTTGCGCGTGTGTAGTGGTCGGCGTGTTGGAAGGCGGCAAACTTTCGGGTGCAGCAAAAATTTTAGACACCGCCTCTAAACATATTTTGAGTGACCTCATCGCGCGCGGCGATATGAGCGGAAAACTTGCCAGCACACTCATGCTGCATAACATGCCCAATACAGCTTGCGAGCGTGTGTTACTGGTGGGGCTGGGCAAACCTAGCGAGCTGGACAACAAAGCCAGCTTGAAAATTTTGCGCGCCACCTTCGCTGCCTTGAACGCTACCCCCGCTAAAGATGCGCTGGTATATTTGATTGAGGGAGAGGCGGGCAAAGATGCGGCGTGGGTCATCAAGCAAGCGGTATTGACTGCGGCTGAAATGACTTTCCGCGCCGATGGGCTGAAGAGCAAACCGAGTAAAGCGGCAACGCTCAAGCGCATTACTTTTGCCACGCTGGACAAACCAGCCGCCGCCTTGCAAGTGACTCTCGACCAATCTAGCGCAATCGCACACGGCATGGCACTGACCAAAACGCTGGGCAATTTGCCCGGCAATGTTTGCACCCCGACCTATCTGTCCAAGCAAGCGCACGCCATCGCAAAAGCGCACAAGACCGTCAAGACCACTGTGCTAGAAGAAAAAGATATGAAGAAGTTGGGCATGGGTTCGCTACTTTCTGTCACGAGTGGCAGCCCAGAGCCGGCCAAACTCATCACGCTGGAGTATCACGGCACGGATAAAAAACAAAAGCCCATCGTACTGGTCGGCAAGGGTATCACCTTCGATTCCGGCGGTATTTCGCTCAAACCCAGTACCGATATGGACGAGATGAAATACGATATGTGTGGCGCGGCCAGCGTGCTTGGCACCATCCAGGCTATCGCCGAAATGGGCCTGAAAATTAACGTGGTCGGCGTTATTCCAAGCTGCGACAACATGCCCAGCGGCTCGGCCACCAAACCCGGCGACATCGTCACCAGCATGGCTGGGCTGACTATCGAAATTCTCAACACGGATGCCGAAGGCCGCCTCATTTTGTGTGATGCACTCACCTACTCTGAAAAATTTAACCCCGATACCGTCATTGACATTGCCACGCTTACCGGCGCATGTGTCATCGCGCTCGGCCATGTAGCCAGCGGCCTGTTTAGCAATGACGACAAGCTAGCTAAAGAGTTATTGCAAGCGGGCGAACAAGCGCATGACCGCGCCTGGCAATTGCCACTGTGGGATGATTATCAGCCGCTGCTAGATAGTAATTTTGCCGACATGCAAAACATCGGCGGACGCGCGGGCGGCACCATTACAGCCGCGTGTTTTCTGTCGCGCTTCACCAAAAAATATCGTTGGGCGCATTTAGACATCGCGGGCACGGCGTGGAAATCGGGCAAAGAAAAAGGCGCGACCGGACGACCCGTGCCGCTGCTCACGCAGTATTTAATTAACCGTGCCTCTACTAATAAATAAAATGACAGCATGACTAAAGTAGATTTTTATACGGGCGTAGAAGACAAGCTGCATACGGCGTGTAAGCTTAGCCAAAAGGCGATTGAAAACGATTTTCGGGTGCAGATTTATTGCCCTGATGAAGCGACCAGCGATGCCTTAGATGCATTATTGTGGAGCTACTCTGACACGGCATTTTTGCCGCACTGCCGCAGCGATGACGCAGACGCAACGGAGATGCCAGTGTTGCTGGCACATAACGATGAAAGCTTCCCGCACCACGAAATCCTCATCAGCTTGCACAACACTTGCCTGCCCTTTTTTAGCCGCTTTGAGCGCGTGATTGAGATCGTCAGCACAGAGGATACCGATGCAAAATTAGGGCGTGAGCGGTTTGGTTTTTATCGTGATCGCGGCTATGAAATGCGCCACTTTGACTTGCGCCGCCAATCTGATCAAAAAATTTAGCCTAATCAAAAATCCCAATCTACTCATAAAACCAGCTTGCTTATAAAACTTCTGCCTAATTTTTAAAATCGCAATGCCATCGACCAAAAATCCCAACTTCTTTTCAACCCTACCTGTGCTCACCGAAATCGTCAGCGAACTGCCCACGTTAACCGAAGTGTATGCCGCCGAAACT
>JANONT010000062.1:0-15077 GCA_031420955.1 Candidatus Nitrotoga sp.
ACGCCCGTGGTCGGGGTGCGTACGGCAAGCTCTAGGCCTAAACTTAAGTTAGAAGTGCCCGCAGGGGGCGGCGCGGCTCAAGTGCAATGTGCTACCTGCCATGATCCTCACTTGCGGGAAAGCGACCCCGCTGTTGGTAACCAAAAGTTTTTGCGCTTGAATCGCTTTCAAGAGGCCGCGCCGCAGCCCGAGTTTAACGCGACCAACGATATTATCTGCCTAGCTTGTCATGACAGAAATCAAGAAGGGCAAGTTAATAGTGCGGGGCCATGGTCGTTCTCATCTCATGCCAATGCACAATCAGCCATTTCAACCTATGTTACAACCGGGGTTGCTGCACCGGCTGTTGCGCTGCGCGAATTTCCAACAGCCCAGCCTATATGGAAAGCCGCGTGTTTGAATTGCCACGACACGCACACTGTACAAGGCAGCCGCAGATTATTGCGCGAAGGCGTGGATACTTTAGCTCCCGTTGGCACGCCTAAAACAGCAGGCAACGCGGCTCTCGAAGAAGCGTGCTACGCCTGTCATACCACGGCTGCAGCCAGTGTGGTGACCTCGGCCACCCGTCCACCGCCCGACATTAAAACCGACTTTACGACGTTGAACAGACGCATGCCCATTACCACCCCTGTGCAAGGTTTGGGCGGCAATACCACCGAAGTACATGAAATTAGCGGCCAACCGCTCCTTACTGCCCCTAACTGCGATGGCCCGACTAATAAATGCGGCGCAGATTTTATCGAGCAACAGGCTAATCTCGGACTGGGAAATCTCAACAATCGCCACGCAGAATGCACCGATTGCCATAACCCGCATCGCGTCGTGCCGTTCCGCAATTTCTTAGGCAAACCGCCCGGTACATTGACCGGCTTGCCCGATGCTGCGGGCACGCATCCACATTATGATTCGGCCAACGTGCCAGCGGGTGAGTACCGCGCGGGTGCGCCATTCAAGCACAGCAACATCGCCTCTGGCCCGTTGCGGGGCACTTATGGTGTAGAGCCGATCTATTCCAGCGCAACATTTGGTACGGCGGGCATACCAGATCCATTTGTTGTGAAGCGGGGTGATCCAGGTTCCAGTACGTCAGATTTGGTGACCGAACCTTATGTAACGCGTGAATACCAAATTTGTTTGAAGTGCCACTCTAACTATGGTTTTTCGGATAATGATTTGCCGGATGTAGCGGGCAACCGACCTAATTTAAGGGTGGGTGCTGGGCAAGGTACGACTCCTGCAGGCGCAAATGCCTTGACCCAATACACCAACATCGCTAAAGAAATTCAAGCGCCCGCGACCCACAAAGGCAATCTCGTTCCGGGGGACTCCGGTGCATTTGCGGGGACACCACCGCTGCCAACAGGCGTGGCAACCTATGTGGTCAATTTTCAAGCCAACAATCGGCGTGGCTGGCATCCGGTCATGGCTGAAACGGGGCGTATACCGGCATTAAGAAGCGGGACAATCAACGGACAGCTTACTCCGACCATTTGGAATTTGCCTTGGAGCAACTTCATTGGTGAGCAAAGCATGTATTGCACCGATTGTCATGGCTCTGGCACGCCAGCCGGCACAGCTATTCCGGTGGGGGGTGATCTCGGCAACCCGTGGGGGCCGCATGGTTCTAACCATAACTTCTTGCTGAAAGGCCCGTATGACAGATGTACAGGAACAACTAATGGATTGAATGGCACGCTGGCAAATTGTCTTGCGGATACGGGCGGGGCAGGTGGTTTAAACGGCGGGCCGATTAACAATACCGCCATCTACCCCGATGGGGCTGGCCGTAGCCAAACGCTTGGCACGACAGAAGGTGACCTGTGCTTTAAATGCCATGATTACGTGAATTACGCCACGCCGAATGGCAATAAAGTTAGCGGATTTTCCGGCTCTAAACATCCTAACTTGCATGTGTTCCATGCCGACAAAGTAGGCTCAATGCGCTGTACTTGGTGTCACGCTGCCGTGCCGCACGGCTTTAAAAATAAGGTATTGCTGGTTAACTTAAATGACGTGGGGCCTGAGGCATTGTGTCGCGACGAAGAAGTTGCCGATGGTGTGAATTGCACACCAGGGTTACCCATGCGTGCAGGCACACAAGTGCGGACTGGCGGCGCGGGGTCGCCCAACCCTACCGTGGCCAACCCAGCAATCACAGGCGGGCCCGCAAATTATTGGCAAAGACGCGGCTATACCAACCCACCCTATTATTTAAATGCGCGGGTAAAAATTAACACCTTTGCCAGCAGCGGGCAGTGGGAGCAAGACGCTTGCGGTCCAGCAGGCGCACCTGGTGATTTGGCTCAAGGGCGTGGCAGAGGCTGGATGCGTGACAGCAACGAAAGCTGTGGTGGTTCGCTGTAATTTTTTTTGCTAGGGTCTCCGGTTTAATGCATTAACGCAAATTGTCCATTAGAGCAAAACCCCGTCATTCCCGCCTGTGCGGGAATGACGGGGGCAATGAATTTTTTGGGTTAAAGAACCCCCCAATATTCCTTCTCTCTCGCAGGCAAAATTGTTGGTCATTGTAAATCGTATGGAATGCTAACTTGTCTGATTTCCCCCCTTCTAGCATTACCTCGCCCAGCCTAGCGGTGCGCTGTTTGCGCGCGCTGGCCTCGCTTAAATTAACTCTGATTCTCATCATTCTGCTACTCGCGGGGGTGTTGATTATTTATTACACCAAAACGCGCTTTATTTGGGCGCTGGCACTGCCCTTTATCGGCTTTGCCATTAACCTAACGGCGACGGTGTTGACCAACCCTGTTTTTCGGCGACAATTGGCCTTGCTGGTGTTTCATCTCGCACTGATAGGCATTGCTTTGCTCATCGCGGTGGAGCGATTAACCTATCTTAAAGGGCAGGTCGAGGTGGTAGAGGGCGAAACATTTACTGGACAAATGTTGCGTGAAGAAAGCGGTCCTTGGCATCCTAGAAGGCTGGATAAATTACAGCTGACCAACGAAAATTTTACGGTGAACTACACTAATTCAGATGGCATATTGCGCCGTGTGGACACGCGTAACCAAGTGGCGTGGGTGTCGCCAAACGGCGTAGCAGGCCGCTCGATTATCGGCGATCAAGAACCGCTGTTGTTGGGCGGCTATCGTTTTTACACCACCATCAACAAAGGTTTCGCACCAGTTTTTAGTTGGCGACCTGCTGATGGCAGTGCAGAGCGGGTGGGCGCAGTGCATCTGCCCTCGTATCCGCGCATGCATTTGCAGCAGCAAAATGAATGGCAGCCGCCGGGCAGTGCAACGTCGGTGTGGGTGATGTTGCAAATAGATGAAGAAATTTTATCGCCTGATGCACCGTCGCAATTGCGCGTGCCGGATAAACATAAAGTGATCGTGCGCTTGGATAAAGCGCGTTGGGAACTTAAACCTGGCGACAGTATCCGTCTACCGGATGGCGTGCTGGTGTATCAAGAGCTACGCAAGTGGATGGGCTACGATGTTACGTATAATTTCACCTTGCCCTGGTTGCTGGCGGCTAGCATTTTGGCGGTGCTGAGCATGGCTTGGCATTTTTGGCAAAAATTTATGGCGCGACCTTGGAATCCGACTGGGAATCCAAATGAAAAATAAAATTCTCGATTGAGTTGATTATGGAATTACAAATATTATGGGCGGCCTTGGTCACCTACGTGCTGGCTGGCTCGCTCGCCATTTTCGGCTTCGTGATGAAGCGCAAGCCGGAGCGCACCGTGCTTTTGCTATTGGTGTTAGGCGTGCTGCTGCACACCACTTCCATCGCCATGCGTTGGGAGCGCATGGGACACGGCCCCTACATCACCATGTTCGAGGCACTGTCCAGCGGCATTTGGAATCTGATGCTGATTTATACTTTAATCTATTGGCGCATCCCCGCCATACGCGCCACGGCTGCGGTGGTCATGCCGATTTTATTCGTGATGATGGGTTGGATGATGCTGTTTCCGCCGGGCGAGATTGGCCATAAACCGCAGGTTTATCACACCGTCTGGCTGTATATACACATCGGGTTTGCTAAAGCATTTATCAGCACGGTATTTATCGCGGTGGGCATTTCCGGCATTATTTTATTGCGAAAAATTCGCTATGGCGCGGAGCGATTTGCCCATCTGCCGAACGACACGCGCTTAGATGATTTGTCTTTCCGTTTTATGGCAGTCGCGATGATTTTTCAAACACTGATGCTGATTACTGGTGCGATCTGGGCGCAAGATGCGTGGGGGCGATATTGGGATTGGGATCCGTTAGAAACTTGGGCGTTTATCACTTGGATATTTGTGATTTTTTCTCTGCACCTGCGCCACACCTATAAGACCTCGCCACAGATCGGCGCGCTGTTGGTCATCGGCGTATTCATCACCGCATTCTTAGTATTTTTTGGCATTCCTTTCGTTTCCACAAACTTTCATCAAGGCGTGGGCGGCGCATGAAGTTGGATTTAGCTAACCACGCAACACGCAGACAAATTGCAGGCTGGCTGCTGCTGGCCGTGGGCGCGCTGGCATTGTCCACGCTTTATGCAATCTTAGTGGTGGCGATGCGTACCCCGCTACTTAGCGGGTTTCCCGCTGTCCGTGAGTTATTTCGCAGCGTGTTGGTGCTGCATGTCAGCTTCGCGCTGGTGGTGTGGATGTTGGCCTGCGCCGCCAGCTTGTGGTCATTGGCAGCGGGCAGCTACAGCGTGTGGCACAGGGTCGGCCAAATATTGGCTTATGCGGGTGCGGCTGGCATGGTGCTCGCGCCTATTTTTGGTGAGCCGCAAGCCATACTCGCCAACTACATGCCGGTGTTGGACAGCCGTTTGTTTTTATCTGGGCTGAGTTGTTTCGCCCTAGGGATCGCATTGAGCGGCGCGGCTGCTGCGGGCAATATTGTGCGTCGATTACGAAATAAACAATACCAAAATAAACAATACGAAGTGTGGCATGTAGGCGCGATGCTCTCCATCATCGCCGCCATGCTCGCGCTAGGCTCATTGTTCACCGCCTTATTGCAAATCGGCATTCCCACCAGCCATGTCGATTTTGAAATGTTGTTTTGGGGCGCAGGACATGTGCTGCAATTTATGCATGTGCTGATTATGATGACGGTTTGGATGATGTTGGGCAAACACATTTCAGGTCGCGATGTTGCATCGCATCGCACGTTGCTTGCTTTGCTGATGCTGGGCGTTTTGCCATTGCTGTTCGTGCCGTACATTCATTTTGCTTATCGCGTGGATAGTGCGGAATCACGCATGGCATTTACTGCGTTGATGTCGTGGGGTGCATGGCCTGCAGCGATATTATTGGCCATGATTTTAATTGCACAATTACTGCAAGCGGCGCGTGCCGTGTGGCACAAGGTCGAAACGGGGGCACTGGTGCTATCACTCACGCTATTCATATTAGGTTGCATTTTTGGCGCATCCATTAACGGCGAAACAACGATGGTCACCGCGCATTATCACGGCACGGTCGGTGCAGTTACCTTGGCCTATATGGGTTTTGGTTACTATATGTTGCAAAATTTTGGCTACACGGTTGGGCGTTTAGCGCGCTGGCAACTGGGGGTGTACGGAGCCGGATTATTAACCCTAGCTTCCGCACTGGCTTGGTTGGGCACGTTGGGTGTGCCGCGCAAAACGCCCTATGTCGACCAAGCCGCGCAAACGCTGGGCACGATGATCGCCACCGGCATGATGGGGCTGGGTGGCTTGCTCTCGCTGCTGGGCATCGCGCTTTTTGTCATTGGTATTTGGCGCAGCGTATGGTTCGGTAATAAACTGCCTGCATCGCTTGCGTCCAATGCGTGATGTGCGTAAAAAAGCATTGCTGGTGACCATTGCCCTCACGGTTGCGGGCGGGCTGATTATCGCTAACATGGGCGATGAATTTGACACGTCTGTACCCAACCTTCCTTCAACTATAGATCAGCCGCAGGCTTCCACACCGAGCTTTGCGGATGAGGCACCTGGGCGATTCCCGCCAACCGATACAACGCTGGGTGACCAATCCAGCGCAAAGAAAACAGACCCCAGACCGCTGGCTGACAAAAGCCAACAAGCCCTCGCTGCCCATGCGCAAGAAAAAGCCGCCGCCGAAACCCAACAAAAATTTCAACACGGCGTGGCTATGCTGCAAGCGAAACGACATCAAGAAGCCATTACCGCTTTTCACCGTGTGCTGCAACTTGCCCCCGCCCTGCCAGAGGCGCATGCCAACATGGGCTTTGCATTATTAGGGTTAGCAAGGCACGCTGCCGCGCGCGATTTTTTTGCAGAAGCGATCAAATTAAACAAGCATCAGGTTAACGCTTACTATGGCTTAGCCCTCGCCCAGCATGGCTTGAATAATTTACCCGCCGCTATCGGTGCGATGCGTACCTACCAACATTTAATCCCCGCAGGTGATCCTTACCGAGTGCGCGCCGAGGCTCTACTCAAAGATTGGGAGGCGCAGCAGGTAGATTCTGGCGGTGTCGCTCCAGTTACTAAGCAGTAGCGCCATCAAACAATAAACTCCGTTACACATAACGACTCCCCCTCGACGCACCTCTTCTGTATGACAAGCATGAAAAACTAGGCGGTCAGGTAAAATGGCCGGGTGAGCAGTGAAAATTTGGCCTTGCGGATGCATGTGCACCTGCCGCTCAACGTGCGGCTTTCACTGTTTGTTCATCGTAATTACTTCCTAATGGAGAATCTCGGTTTAATGCTGAGGGCCATCAAAGGCATCATCAAAATCTACACCAGCTCGCTGCAATTTAGCAGGTAAAATTGCGCCGCATGTCTGCCTCTATCCACAATCCATCTTCCCCTACTTTGCCTGCTGCTGGCTCTCTGGCGGCGCGACGCACAGCGCGTATCGCATTACTCATGCCGCTGGAATATCCGGCGGATTTGCCCGTGGTATTGCGGCGCGAAGAACTGGCGAAGACGATTGCTGACAATCAAATTGTGATTGTGTGCGGCGAAACTGGCTCTGGCAAAACCACGCAATTGCCGAAAATTTGTCTGGAGCTGGGACGCGGCACACACGGCATGATCGCGCATACACAGCCCCGAAGAGTTGCGGCACGTTCGGTCGCGGCGCGCATCGCACAGGAATTAAAAACCGAGTTAGGCGGTGTGGTCGGATACAAGGTGCGTTTTAATGATCGTGTTTCTGCCGAGACCTGCATCAAGCTGATGACCGATGGTATCTTGCTGGCCGAGATTCAGAGCGATCCGCTGCTCAAAAAATATGACACGATTATTATCGACGAGGCGCACGAGCGTTCGCTCAACATCGATTTTTTGCTGGGTTACTTTAAGCAATTATTACCGCGTCGCGCCGACCTAAAGTTAATTATCACCTCGGCCACGCTGGATGCAGAACGTTTTGCGCGACACTTTGCAGATGACGAAAGCGCGCACGCGCCGAACATGCAAGTGCCTATTATCCAAGTGCCAATTATCCAAGTGACAGGCCGCAGCTATCCGGTGGAAGTGCGCTATCAAATTCCACAAAATAATACTGAAGGCGAGCAAGAAAACGTGCAACTTGCGCTGCCCGATGCGGTGTGCGCGGCTTTAAGTGATTTGAGCATCGGTGGACTACGCGGCGACGTGTTGGTATTTTTGCCAGGCGAACGCGAGATCCGCGAGACCGCTGAAGCACTCCGCAAAATGCCGCACGGGCGACAGGGCGCGTTAGAAATTTTGCCGCTATTTTCGCGCCTGTCGGTGGCGGAGCAGGATCGTATTTTCAAGCCGTCGTCTGGTGTGCGGCGCGTGGTATTAGCCACCAACGTTGCGGAAACTTCACTCACCGTGCCCGGCATAGCGTATGTGATTGATAGCGGTTTAGCGCGCATTAACCGCTACAGCATTCGCCAGAAAGTAGAGCAACTGCGCGTGGAAAAAATTTCGCGTGCGGCGGCTAACCAACGTGCGGGTCGCTGCGGTCGCGTGATGAGCGGCATCTGCGTGCGCTTGTACGACGAGGCCGATTTTTTAATGCGCGCGGAATATACCGATGCGGAAATTTTTCGGGTGTCTTTAGCCACGGTTATTTTGCGTATGGGCGCGCTGAATTTAGACGAGGTAGAAAATTTTCCATTTATCGAAGCACCCAGTGCGCGCTCAATTGCAGATGGCTACCAATTGCTGACCGAGCTGGGTGCAATGCACGACAGGGCTTACGCCGCACCTGATAGCACAGAGATTGAAAAAAGCATTCAACCCGTTAAAAAAAGTGGCTACCAACTGACTCCATTAGGCCACGAGCTGGCAAAATTTCCGCTCGATCCAAAAATTGCGCGGCTGTTATTGGCGGGGCGGCAATATCATTGCTTGCAAGAAATTTTAATTATCGCCAGCGCGCTGTCACTGCAAGACCCGCGTGATCGTCCCGCCGAACGGCGCGAAGCGGCGGATGCCGCGCACCTGCGGTTTAATGATGAGCGGTCAGACTTTTTAGCCTACATCAAATTATGGGCGTGGTTTCAAGAGGCGATCAAACACAAAAAAACCAATCGCTTGTGGGCGCAAGCATGTCATGCGAATTTTTTGTCGCCACTGCGCTTACGCGAATGGCACGATTTATATCAGCAGCTACACGCACAAGTTTTAGAAATGGGCGTGCGGCTAAACGGAGCGCCTGCTGCCTACGCGGACATACATAAGGCTTTGCTGTGCGGCTTGCTGGGCAATATCGGCTGCAAGGGCGTGGATCGCGAGGCGTATTATTTGGGCGCGCGAGAGATTAAATTTTTCATCGTGCCGAATTCCGTGTTGGCAAAAAAAGGCGGCAAGTGGGTGGTAGCCGCCGAGTTGGTGGACACCACTAAACTCTATGCGCGCTGTGTGGCGCGTATCGAACCGGAGTGGTTGGAAGAAGTCGGCGCGCATTTAATCAAGCGGCATTATTTTGATCCGCACTGGGAGAAAAAAGCCGCGCAGGTGGTGGCGTTCGAGCGTAGCACTTTATTTGGCTTGCTCATCCACCCCCAAAAGCGCGTGCATTACGGGCCGATGAATGTGGCAGAAGCGCGTGCCATTTTTATTCGCCAAGCCTTGGTGGCAGGTGAATTTCACACCGCAGCTGCATTTTTTGCCCACAACCAAAAGCTCATCCACGATATAGAAGCGTTAGAACACAAGGCGCGTCGCCCCGATGTGCTGGTGGATGAAGAATTAATTTTTGCGTTTTACGATAGCCGAATTCCGCCGCACCTACACAACGGCGCGGCATTTGAAGCGTGGCGCAAAGAGGCCGAGCGCGCGGATGCGAAATTGTTATTTCTGAAAAAAGATGATTTGATGCGGCACGAGGCGGCGGGTATTACCACCGATCAATTTCCGCCACAGTTGTTGATGAATAACATTAGCTACGCGCTGGCGTATAACTTCGCGCCCGGCAAAAGCGATGATGGTGTGACGCTGACCGTGCCGCTGGCCCTGATAAACCAAGTGTCTGCGGCGCGCTGCGAATATTTGGTGCCGGGCTTGCTGGCCGAAAAAGTGGTGCAATTAGTGAAAACGCTGCCGCAAAAATTGCGTCGGCACCTGGTGCCTGTACCGGAATTCGCCGCGCAATTTTGCCGCGATGTTTCGCCCTCCGATACCCCGCTCACGCTCGCCTTAACCAAATATATTCGCAGCCTAAATCAGCTTGAGGTGCCGACCGAGGCGTTTCGTCTAGAGCAATTGCCCGTGCATTTGTTGATGAATTTTTATGTGATGGGTGAGCATGGGCGGCAACTCGGTGTGTCACGCAATCTGCTGCAACTACGCGAACAGCTCGCGCCCAAGCTGGCTCCGTTGCGGGTAAAAGAAATTGCGCGCGAGACTGCTGCAACGCATTTCACGAGTTGGAGTTTTGGCGAGTTTCACGAAACCTCGCGAATCCAACGCGCTGGGCAAACAGTCACTGTGTTTAACGCACTAGTGGATAACGGGCTGGTGGGTAATGACATGGGTGTGTCGCTCAGCGCGTTTGATATGCAAGCTGAGGCTGCCGCCATGCATCGTAGCGGCTTACGTCGTTTGTTTATGCTGGCTTTAAAGGAGCAGGTTAAATATCTAGAAAAAAATATTCCCAGCGCGCTGGCGATGAAATTTATTTCCTTGGGTAGCCAGCAAGATTTGCAGAATCAAATTTTATCCGTGACCTTTGAGCGGTGTTGTTTGAACGAGCCGTTGCCGCGCACCGAGCAAGAATTTAACGCGCGCAGTGCCGCTGCCAAGAGTCGCTTAAATTTGGTCGCGCAGGAAATTGCGCGCTTGGTCGAGTCCATTTTGAATGAATATCAGCAGGTGCAAAAAAATCTAGCCGCCGCAAAAATTCACACGCAAGCCGTGCAGGACCTGCGCGAACAATGCGCGTGGTTACTTCGTAAAGAATTTATCGCACACACGGCTTACGACCATTTGCAGCACATACCGCGCTATCTAAAAGCGATCAACGTGCGTCTGGAAAAATTACGCACCGACCCCGCACGCGATGCCAAACAGTTTGCACAGATGCAAACCTTGTTGCAGGGGTGGCAGCGCAAAGCTTCCGCACAAAAAGCCAGCGGCGATCAACGCTGGGAAGAATTTGGTTGGCTGTTGCAGGAATTGCGCGTGTCGTTATTTGCGCAGGAATTAAAAACAGCGGTCATCGTTTCCGTGAAAAGACTGGAAAAACTGTGGCAGACTCTTTAGAGAGAAATGAGGGGTCGGGTATAATTGGCCGATGGAAATGTTGATTTAATCAGCGTTGTCTTAATATTTTTATGGAGAGTGGTATGCCGGATAAACTGAATCGACAAGAAGCAGATATGTTGCGTGCGGAGCTGGAGATGCTGATGCGCGAACGCGCCAGCTTGCTTAAAGTGGCGGGCGCGGCGGCGGTGTTTGTGGCCAATATGGACAGCCGTAATTTACCAGTGGATGCGATTGAGGCGGCAGAAATGTTATCGGTGTGCGTCAACAATCTGCCCGAAGAATCTTTGAAAGACGCGTTGGAAACAGTGCATGCCGAGGTAGTGTCGGATGATTATAAGCGGTGATCTATAAACCGTTTGGGGGTAACTAAAAGATGGGTGTGCCGCAAAAATTAGGATTGATATTAACGGGCGGCGGCGCACGGGTTGCCTATCAAGTAGGCGTGTTAAAAGCGATGGCGGAATTTTTGCCGCGGCACCAAAAAAATCCGTTTCCAGTTATTTGCGGGACTTCGGCAGGCTCGCTGAATGCGGTGGCCTTGGCGGTGCATGCCGCCAATTTTCGCAAGGGCGTGCAATACATGTTGGGCATTTGGCAAAATTCGGCAGTGGATCAAATCTATCGCACGGATTGGATCGGGGTGCTCAGTAATTCTATGCTGTGGTTTGCTGGGGTGATTGCTAGCGGTTTTGGTAGCAGTAAGCTGAACCACATTTCATTGTTGGATAATGAACCTTTGGTCAAATTGTTGGAAGAAACATTGCCCCCCAATCAGCTTCAGGAAAATATTGCCACCGGATTTTTACATGCACTCAGCATCACCGCTTCCGGCTACTCGTCGGGACACTCTGTGACTTTTTATCAGGGCGTTAAAAGCATACGCCCATGGAGGCGCGCACGCCGTATCGGCATCCCAACCAAAATTCAAAGCAAACATTTGCTCGCCTCGGCGGCCATACCTTTTATATTTCCTGCTGTGCGAATTAACCGTGAATATTTTGGTGATGGCTCTATGCGCCAGATCGCGCCGATTAGTGCGGCCTTGCATTTGGGCGCGACTCGCGTGCTAATTATTGGAGTGGGGCAGGGCAAAGAAGTTAAGGCGCAACGTTCGCACGTGGTGCTGTATCCGTCGCTGGCGCAAATTGCGGGGCATGTGATGAACAGTATTTTTCTGGATGCCTTAGAGGTGGACATCGAACGTTTGCAGCGCATCAACCGCACCGTGGATAGCCTGCCAGAAGAGGCGCGACACTCCGCTAATCTGCATCATGTGGATGTGCTGATTATTGAGCCGAGCGAGTCCATTGATAAAATAGCTGAGCGGTATGCCAAACATTTGCCTTGGCCGATTCGTTTTTTGCTGCGGAGTATAGGCGCGATGCGGCGTAGCGGCGCAAACTTGGTGAGCTATTTATTATTTGAGAGAAGTTTTTGTAATGCGTTGATCGAGCTGGGCTACCAGGACGCGCTTAAGCGCAAAAAAGAAATTATGACGTTTATCGCGCAGTCTGAAACGGTCGCGGACAGTGCCAAAAAATGAATGGGGCGGATGACGTTGCGAGCCTGGATGGTAAAGTAAGCTCGGTCACGTTTGCGTTATTGCGTTTGTTGGTTGAAGGTAAATTTCATTCGGGCGAAATGTTAGCGCAGCGTTTAGGCATATCCCGCGCCAGCGTCAGCAATGCGCTACGCAATGTGGACGCGCTGGGCTTGGTTTTATATAGCGTGCGCGGCAAAGGATATTGTTTGCCGTACCCGCCACAATGGTTGCAGGCCGAGGCTATTCTGCACCATCTCAAACAAAATAATTCTGTAGCGCATCCTTTTCAAATTGAAATTCTAGAGCAGACACCTTCAACCAACACGTTGTTGTTGCAACGCGCCAAGGTGAATGAAGTCAACGGGGGCGCATCCAGCGGCACGGTGTTGGTAGCAGAATGGCAAGCGGGCGGGCGCGGGCGGCTGGGGCGGCAGTGGCATTCTGGCTTGGGCAATGCGCTGACATTTTCTTTATTGTGGCGATTTGAGTGTGGTTTGTCTGGCCTGTCTGGGCTGAGCTTGGCGGTAGGGGTGGCACTGATACGCGCGTTGGAAAAATGCGGCGTACAAGATGCCCAGCTCAAATGGCCGAATGATGTGCTGGCTAAACAATCTAAACTGGCCGGCATTTTGTTGGAAGCGCAAGGCGATATGTTGGGACCCAGCGCGGTGGTGATCGGTATTGGCATGAATATTTTTACACCACAAAATGTTCAGGAAAAAATTGGGCAGCCGATAACAAGTCTTACAGAGTTGACCGAGCATACGCCGGATCGGAATCAACTTTTAGCGATAATATTGGCCGAATTACAGGCGGTGTTGCAGCAATTTTCTGCACTAGGTTTTGCTGCACTGCGCGAAGAATGGCAAAGCTATCACGCATTGCAAGGGCGGGAAGTAACGCTCACCCTGCCGGATGGCAGCACCCTGCGCGGCACGGCACGCGGCGTAACTGATAGCGGCACGTTGCTGCTGGAAACCGCGCACGGCATGAGAGAGATGAATGCCGGAGAAGTGAATGTGGGCGAAATGAGTGCTAACAAAATAAGAGCAGCCAAGCCATGACCATGCTACTCATTGATGCAGGCAACAGCCGCGTGAAATGGGCGACGGTGGAGAGCGGCGCGGGGATAAAAATCGGCGCGTGGGTGCAATACGGGGCGTTGAATAACGCGCACATTACCCCGCAAATGTTCGCTGAAATTGCCGCGCCCAATAGAGTGTTGCTGTCCAACGTGGCGGGTGAAAAAGTGGCGCAAGGGCTGCTGGCCGCGTGTGAAAAATGGCCGTGTAAAGTCGAGCTTATTGCGGCACAGCGGCAGCAATGCGGCGTGCATAATGTTTACCAAGAGCCTGCACAACTGGGCAGTGATCGTTGGGTGGCATTGATCGCAGCCTGGCAACAGGAAGGCCGCGCGTGTCTGGTGGTGAACTGCGGCACGGCCACCACGGTGGACGCGCTTTCGATGGAGGGAAATTTCATGGGCGGATTGATTTTGCCGGGAATAGAAATAATGCAGCGCAGCTTGGCGCACAGCGCCGTGCAACTCATAGAAAGCGCGGGCAGTTTGCATGCGTTTCCGCGCAACACTGCCGACGCAATTTATAGCGGCGCGATGCGTGCCACGCTGGGCGCGATTCAACAGCAATTCGAGCTCCTGAAAAAGCGGGTGGGCGACGAGACAAAAAATGGGCAGCCTCCGCGCTGCCTGCTGAGTGGCGGTGCGGCGCATCACCTACAACCCCACCTTACCTTACCAACAATGTTTGTTCCAGATTTAGTTTTGCGCGGATTGCAAATTATTGGCTCAGAAATTATTAGTTCAAAATCGGGAATGCGATGAAATTATTATTCTGGTTTTTAGCAACGGTGAACGTAAGTTTTTTTGCCTTCATGCAATGGGGCGCACAGCTAATGGCGGAGGATAATGTCGCCCAACAGCCGCCCCTTTATGCGGAAAAAATAAAACTGTTAGATAGCTCAGCCCTGTTGCAAGCAACCTTTGTAGTACCCGCAAAGTCGCCTGTCGGAGTGCCCGCAGCGTCATCGGTCGAGCCACTTACAGCATCGCCTGTGCAGCTCGCCTCGCAGCCCGATCAATCACCCGCATCAGCACCCGCGCAACCATTAACCAAGCTGTCATCCAACGAATCTTCGCAGGCAAAAACCATCGGCAAAGTATGTTTGGAGTGGGGCGAATTTTCCGGCACCGAGCGCGTGCGCGCCAATGCCGCATTGGCTGAATTAAACTTAGGCGAGGGCTTGGTGCAGCGGCAAAATGATTCCACCACGGGCTATTGGGTATACATGCCGCCATTGAAAACACGCGCGGCGGTCAACAAAAAAATTGCCGAGTTGACGGGGATGGGTGTTGAAGATTATTTCATCGTGCAAGAGAGCGGGCGATGGAAAAATTCAATTTCGCTGGGGCTATTTAAAACCGAAGAAGCCGCCAATAATTATCTGGTGCATCTGCGGAGTAAGGGCGTGCGGAGCGCGGTGGTGGGCGCGCGGGCAAACAACATCAAAATCACAATTTTTATGCTGAAAAATCTGGATAAAGACGTGACTAAAAAAATTCATCTGCTCCATAAAAAATTTGCTGGCAGCGAATTAAAACAGACCGCCTGCAATTAACGTAGCATCGCGGCAAGCACAGGCCGTGCAACATTGACAAGCACCCCCTAAATCTGGAAAATGCCGCGCTCTTCGTGGTGATTCCGCGATTGTCACGAAGAGCTGTCTAGAAACTCCACTTCTAGAAATTCAAAACAGCCAATCTTCTGGTGATATAGCTCAGGTGGTTAGAGCGCAGCACTCATAACGCTGAGGTCGGTGGTTCAAATCCACCTATCACCACCAA
>JANONT010000063.1:0-7296 GCA_031420955.1 Candidatus Nitrotoga sp.
GTGCTGGGCGGCAGTCTCGGCGCGCAAGCTATTAACCATTGCCTGCCGCAAGCCTTAGCATTGATGCTGCTGGCAGCGCGTCCGCAGGTGTTGCATCAAACCGGAAAACAACATTTTGCCGCCACGCAAACGTTGTATAGCAATGCCCAAATCAACGTTGATGTGCAACCGTTTTTGGATGATATGGCGAAACATTATGCTTGGGCCGATCTGGTGATTTGTCGCGCGGGTGCGTTGACCATTGCCGAGCTGGCAGCAGCGGGCGTGGCCAGCATACTCATCCCATTCCCATATGCGGTGGACGATCATCAAACGGCGAATGCAAAATTTTTGAGCGAAAACCAAGCAGCGATTTTGTTGCCGCAAACGACATTGAAGGCACAGCATTTAGCCGATTTGTTGCAAGCGCTCACGCGTGAAAAAACCTTGGTGATGGCGCAGGCCGCGCGTAAATTATCCAAGCCAGAGGCGGCACAGCGCGTGGCTCAAGTGTGTGCGGAGTTGGCGGAAGCATGAAGCATAAAGTTAAACACATTCATTTTGTGGGCATAGGCGGTTCGGGCATGAACGGCATCGCCGAGGTCTTGCTCAATCTGGGATTTCAAATTAGTGGCTCAGATATGGCGGATAACCCTATCACCCAACGCTTGCGGAAACTGGGCGCGAAAATTTATACCGGGCACGAGGAAAATAATTTGGTTGATGCCGATGCCGTGGTGGTATCCACCGCTATCGCAGCAGACAACTCCGAAGTGGTGGCCGCACGGGCGCGCAAAATTCCCATCGTGCCGCGCGCCATGATGTTGGCGGAATTGCTGCGTTTGCGCCAAGGCATCGCGGTGGCGGGCACGCACGGCAAGACGACGACGACCAGCCTGACCGCCAATGTATTGGCCAAGGGTGGCTTCGATCCCACCTTTGTAATCGGCGGTCGCCTCAACAGTAGCGGCGTGAATGCCAAGCTCGGCACGGGCGAATTTATCGTGGTGGAGGCGGATGAATCCGATGCTTCATTTTTATATCTGCAACCGATACTGGCGGTGATTACTAATATTGATGCCGATCATATGGAAACCTACGGCCATGATTTTTCAAAGTTGAAGCAGGCGTTCATCGACTTTGCCGAGCACCTCCCTTTTTACGGCATGGCGATTGTGTGTATAGACGATGCCAACGTGCGCGATATTTTGCCGCGCATCAGCAAGCCGATTACCACCTATGGATTTTCTGCCGAGGCGCAAATTCGCGCCGTGAATGTGCAGCATCAACATGGCTTGATGCGTTTCACCGCGCAGTGCCGACAAAATGGTCAGCCGCGCGATTTAGAAATTACGCTGAATTTGCCGGGACTGCATAACGTATTAAATGCCTTGGCCGCGATTGCGGTGGGGCTGGAGGTAGGCGTGGCAGATGACGCAATTGTCAGCGCGTTGGCCGAATTTCAAGGCGTGGGGCGACGTTTCCAACGCTATGGCGAAATTAAATTGCCGCCCGTGGCTGCTGAAAATTTACATCGGCTTGCCGGAGAAATTGAAGTTTCGCCCGCAGCGAGTTTTACCTTGATTGATGATTATGGACATCACCCGGTAGAAATGGCGGCGACGATTGCGGCGGTGCGCGGCGCGTTTCCAGGGCGACGTTTGCTGCTGGCTTTTCAGCCACATCGCTACACGCGCACACGCGATTTATTTGAAGACTTCGTCAAAATTTTAAGCACAGTGGACGCCTTGTTGTTGGCCGAAGTTTATTCCGCTGGCGAAGCCCCCATCGTCGCCGCAGATGGCCGTGCCTTAATGCATGCGCTGCGGGTGAGCGGGCAAACCGAAGCGGTGTTTGTTGAGCATATTGCAGAGTTGCCGCAAGCGATTTTGCAGATGGTGCGACCGGACGATGTGGTGCTGACCATGGGGGCTGGGTCGATAGGCGGAGTGGGGAATCAGATAAAAAACATGTCTGTAACTCACGCATGAATATGCCTCAAAAAATATGGATATGAGCGAACCCACACAATTTAATTTTGCCAATTTGAGCGGTGTGCCGTACGAAAAATTGCGCGGCAAATTACAGCACAACGTGGACATGAGTCGTCACACCAGTTGGCGCGCAGGCGGCTGTGCCGAGCGCGTTTATCAACCGGCTGATTTAGCGGATTTGGTGAAATTTTTAAGCGTGCTCCCCGCGCATGAGCCGCTGATGGCGGTGGGCTTGGGCAGTAATTTATTAGTGCGCGATGGTGGCTGGCACGGCACGGTGTTGTTGCTGCACGCGGCATTGAGCGAGATGTATCTTCAACCCGATGGCACCTTGTATGTGGAAGCGGGCGTGCCTGGGGCAAAAATTGCACGCTATGCCGCGTTGCATCATTTGCGTGGCGCAGAATTTTTTGCAGGCATACCCGGAACAATGGGCGGCATGTTGGCGATGAATGCAGGGTGCTACGGCAGCGCAACGTGGGACGTGGTGGCAGCGGTGCAAACGCTAAACCGCGCTGGAAAAATAATGCTCAGGCAACCGGATGAATATGCAATTGGCTATCGCTCGGTGATGCAGCGTGAGCCGCAAAATGCAGATACAGGCGAATTTTTTGTCAGCGCGAGTTTGCAGTTAGCGAGTGGTGACGGCGAAATTTCGCGCCAAGAAATTAAAGCGTTGTTGTCTAAGCGCATCGCCAGCCAACCTTTGCAATTACCCAATGCGGGCTCGGTGTTCCGCAATCCGCCGGGTGATTATGCGGCGAGATTGATTGAGCAATGCGGTTTGAAAGGTCGGCAGATCGGCGGCGCGCAAGTGTCTGCTAAGCACGCAAACTTTATTGTTAATGTGGGTGGTGCGAGCGCGGCGGATATTGAAAAGTTAATTAGCGAAGTGCAGGCCACGGTGCAGCAAAAAACTGGGGTGCATCTGCATCCGGAAGTGCGGATTGTGGGTGGGGCGGCCGAGGGGAATAAAGTTGAGTGATTTTGGAAAAGTGGCTGTGATGTTTGGTGGACGTTCCGCCGAGCGCGAAATTTCGCTCAAGAGTGGCGCGGCGGTGTTGGCCGCATTGCAAAAAAATGGTGTGGATGCCCATGCGTTTGATCCCGCGCAACGTCCCTTGCAGCAATTATTGGAAGAAAATTTTCAGCGCGTATTTATCGCCTTGCATGGTCGCTATGGTGAGGACGGCACAGTGCAGGGCGCGTTGGAATTAATGAATTTGCCGTACACCGGCAGCGGCGTTTTAGCCTCGGCCTTAGCGATGGATAAGTGGCGCACCAAGCTGGTGTGGCAGGCGGCGGGCTTGCCCATACCCGCTTATGAAATGGTTACAGCGAGCAGTGATTGGCTAGAGGTGGCAAAAAAATTAGGCTTACCTTTATTTGTAAAACCGGCCAATGAAGGTTCCAGTGTCGGCATCAGCAAGGTAAAAAAAGTACAAGAGTTTCGAGCGGCTTATGACGAAGCGGTCAAGCACGATAGTTTGGTAATGGCCGAAAGCTTTATGGGTGGCGGCGAATATACGGTGGCGATTTTGGGCGAGCGCGCGCTGCCTGTTATCAAGATTGAACCGGCTAATGAATTTTATGATTATGAGGCGAAATACTTGCGCGATGACACGCGTTACCTTTGCCCGGCTGGCTTGCCGCCCGCTGTGGAAACGGAAATGCAGCAGCTTGCCTTGCAAAGTTTCGCACTGGTAGGAGGCCGTGGTTGGGGGCGAGTAGATTTTTTGCGGAGCACAGAGGGCAAGCCTTATTTGTTGGAAATTAACACTTCACCCGGCATGACTGACCATAGTTTGGTGCCGATGGCGGCGCGGCATGTGGGGATTGGTTTTGAACAATTGGTGCTGCAAATTTTGCAGTTGGCACAGGTGGGGCGAGGCCATGTGGCATAACCCGCAACAATTAAATTTAGTCAGCCGCGCTTTGTTCGGCGTGAGCTTGCTGCTGGTGCTGTATGCCGCGCTGCATTACTTGGTGCATCTGCCGACCTTTGCGCTGCGTGCGGTGCAGCTTGAATCTGCGCCAATTAAAGTCGAGGCCAGCCAAGTTGAAGCGGTGATTCAAACGGAATTGCGCGGCAATTATTTCACCGCTGATTTAGAGCATATGCGACAAAAATTAGAGACCCTACCCTGGGTACGCAGTGCCCATGTGCGCCGCTATTTGCCCTGGGAATTAGAGGTGTCGTTGGAAGAGCATGTGGCGTTGGCGCGTTGGAATAATACGGCGTTGGTGAATCAGCAGGGTGAAGTTTTTGAGGCGGAAATAAATAGCAAACACGCTGATGAACGTCTGCCTGACTTTAGCGGGCCACCCGATTCCGCAGCCGAAGTAACACAAATGTATTTTGAATTCGAGCGGCATGTTGCGGCTTTGCAAGCCGAGCACCAGGGGCACAAAATCGCGCAAGTTGTGCTGTCACCGCGCCGTGCTTGGCAGCTACGCTTTGATAACGGCATGTTGTTGGACTTGGGGCGTGAAGAAATGTTGCCAAGGCTGACGCGATTTGTGGAAGCCTATCCGCACAGTATCGCCTCGGTGAAAGCGGCAGTGAATTATGTGGATCTGCGCTATCGAAATGGATTTGCAGTTAATTTGTCTGGTGGGAATATTCTTGGTGGAAATATTCCTAGTGCCAATTTTTATGGTCGGAGCACATCAGGTGAAAGCGCAACAGCCAAGATGGAGCGGATGAAAAATTTATGATCAGCAAAAGTAAAGACGCTAAAAATTTAATTGTGGGCCTAGACATCGGCACATCAAAAATTATTACTATTGTGGCGGAGGTTACGCCAGATGGTGGCTTGACGGTGATCGGCGTGGGCACGCATGAATCGTCCGGCATGAAAAAAGGCATGGTAGTTGATATCGATGCGACGGTCGCGGCGATTCAGCGTTCGTTGGGTGATGCCGAGCTGATGGCAGATTGCAAAATTCGCGAGGTGTATACCGGCATCGCGGGCGGACATATTAAAAGTTCGAACGCGAATGGCATGGTTAAAATAAAAGATAAAGAAGTGTCGCACGCCGACATCGCGCGCGTAGTGGATACCGCCAGTTCGATTAGTTTGCCGGGCGATCAACAGCTATTACACGTCCTTGAGCAAGAGTTCAGTATCGACGGGCAGGGCGGCATTAAAAAACCGCTGGGCATGAGTGGGATGCGCCTGGAAGTGGAAGTGCATATCGTCAGCGGCGCGATTGCGGCTGTGCAAAATATTATTAAGTGTGTGCATCGTTGCGGCTTGGAAGTGCAAGAAATTATTTTGCAGCCACTCGCCTCCAGTAAGGCGGTATTGTCGGATGATGAACGTGATTTAGGCGTGTGCTTAGTGGACATCGGTGGTGGCACGACGGATGTGGCGATTTTTACCGGCGGCGCAATTCGACACACGGCGGTGATCCCCATCGCGGGCGACCAAATTACTAATGACATTGCGATGGCGCTGCGGACGCCGACCAAGGATGCTGAGGACATAAAAATAAAATATGGGTGCGCGCTGCGGCAACTGGCGGGTGATGCGCCCGTAGAAGTGCCAGGTGTGGGCGAACGCGGCACGCGCATGTTGTCGCGGCAAACCTTGGCGGAGGTGATCGAGCCGCGAGTGGAAGAGCTGTACTCCTTGGTGCAGGCGGAGTTGCGCCGCAGCGGGTTTGAAGATTTATTGTCATCCGGCATCGTCATTACCGGCGGCAGCAGTGCCATGCAGGGTATGGTGGAGTTGGGCGAAGAGATTTTTCACCTGCCCGTTAGGTTAGGTCTGCCGCATTACGCGGGAGGCTTGGCCGATGTGGTGCGCTCGCCGCGATATTCCACAGGCATGGGTTTGCTGATGTATGGCTTGGAGCAGTACCAGGAAAATAAAACGACGCGAATGCAGTCGGGTTCGGTGGGGGATGTGTTTGCAAGGATGAAGGCGTGGTTTCAGGAAACCTTCTAGGAAAGCGTTGATTAAGTGGTTGCGCGGGCGAATTGCTGCGTAGCCCGGTGCTCGGAATCCTCATGTATTAAATATACATTCCGGCTCCTGTGCGCCGCGTACCTTGCACTTCATTCCGTTCACCGACTTAATAAACGTTTCCTCGGCACAATTTTTATTAAGCAATTTTGTATTTTGTATTTTGTATTTTGTATTTTGTGGTTTGTGGTTTTGTAGTTCGTGTTTTTTGGTGGTTAATTTTTTTATCTATGTGAAGGAGCAATAATGTTTGAAATCGAAGAAATACCTAACCAAAATGCAGTGATTAAAGTGGTGGGCGTGGGCGGCTGCGGCGGCAATGCGGTCGATCATATGATCGAACAAGGGGTGCAGGGTGTGGAGTTCATCGTGGTGAATACCGATGCTCAGGCACTCAAGCGCAACAAGGCGCGCACGCGTTTGCAGATTGGCTCGACCATCACCAAAGGCTTGGGTGCGGGCGCGATTCCAGATGTGGGGCGCGCGGCAGCAGAGGAAGATCGCGAGCGCATCGCCGAGATGATTAGTGGTGCGGACATGCTTTTCATCACTGCTGGCATGGGCGGCGGCACGGGTACGGGCGCGGCACCCGTCGTGGCAAAAATCGCGAGAGAGATGAATATCCTGACCGTGGCCGTGGTCACCAAACCGTTCGCGCACGAAGGTAAACGCACGCGGCTGGCACAAGCGGGAATCGAGGCGTTGTCCGAATATGTTGATTCGCTGATTATTGTGCCGAACGAAAAACTGCTGTCGGTATTGGGCGAAGATACTACGTTGCTGGAGGCCTTCCGTTCTTCAAATGGCGTGCTGCAGGGCGCGGTGGCAGGCATTGCCGAAGTCATTAACGCCACCGGATTAGTCAACGTAGATTTCGCCGACGTGTGTACGTTGATGTCCGAAAACGGCATGGCCATGATGGGTTCAGCCACCGCTTCGGGCACAGATCGTGCGAAGCGTGCCTCGGAGAGTGCCATGTCCAGCCCCTTGCTAGAAGATGTCAATTTGGCGGGTGCGCGTGGCGTGCTGGTCAACATTACTTCCAGCAGCAGTTTGACCATGCGCGAATACAAAGAAATTACCAACAGCGTGCAGTTTGCGGTAGAAGATGCGACCGTGATTGTGGGCTCGGTTTTTGATGAAGCGATGGGCGATGAATTGCGCGTGACTATTGTGGCTACGGGTCTCGGCTCACCGCTCAAAGCTAAGCACAGCAAACCGGAATTGGTCTACGGAATGCGGACCGGCACGCATGATATAGACGTGCCAGACGTAAATTACAAAGAGCTGGAAATGCCTGCCGTGATGCGAAATGGCCGCCACCGCGAAGCGGTCGAAGCGATGAAACAATC
>JANONT010000064.1:0-7154 GCA_031420955.1 Candidatus Nitrotoga sp.
CGGTGGCGCAACTTTGCGATGGCGTGGTAGTGGGCAGCCGCATCGTGCAGGAAATTGAAAACTCGCATGAAAAAACAATTGTTACAAACGTGGCGCAGTTGGTTCGAGAGCTACGTTCGGCTATCGATAAAATTTAAGGAGTTTCAAAATGGGTTGGTTTCAAAAATTATTACCACCAAAAATAAAACGCAGGGAAAGTGGTGAAGAGGGCAAGAAGGTTGTGCCGGAAGGCTTGTGGCACAAGTGTCCGTCTTGCCAAGCGGTGTTGTATCACTCCGATCTAGAAAAAAATAACAGCGTGTGTCCCAAGTGCGATTACCACCACCGCATTACCGCGCGCACTCGGATAGATACATTTTTAGATGCCGAGGCGCGCTTCGAAATTGGCGCGGAGGTACAACCCGTTGACACCTTAAAATTTAAAGACAGCAGAAAATATAGCGAGCGGCTTACCTCGGCGCAGCGCGACACGGGCGAAACTGACGCGCTGGTGGTGATGCAAGGCTGTGTGCAGGGCGTGCCGCTGGTGGTGGCGGTGTTTGAATTTAGCTTCATGGGCGGCTCGATGGGCTCGGTAGTGGGCGAGCGTTTTGTGCGCGGCGTGCAAATTGCTGTGGAGCAAAAAATTCCGTTCGTGTGTTTTGCCGCCAGCGGCGGTGCGCGTATGCAAGAGGGTTTATTGTCGTTAATGCAAATGGCGAAAACCTGTGCTGCATTGACGCAATTAAGCGCGGAAAAATTACCGTTTATTTCTGTGCTGACTGATCCCACGATGGGCGGCGTATCGGCCAGCTTTGCTTTTATGGGTGATGCGGTGATCGCTGAACCTGGCGCGTTGATTGGCTTTGCGGGCGCACGCGTCATTCAACAAACGGTGCGCGAAACCTTGCCGGAGGGCTTTCAGCGCGCCGAATTTTTATTGAATCATGGCGCGGTGGACATGATTGTGGATCGTCGCCAAATGCGTGCGCAGATCACCACGCTGATTACTTTGCTGACCAAGCAACCTGCGGTTATTGCTCCGGCCACTATTTCTGGGGCAGTTGCGCCCGCCACATCAAGCTAACAGCATGGTACGCAGCCTTGCTGATTGGTTAACCCACCTCGAATCGCTACACCCCAAAACCATCGCGCTCGGCTTAGAGCGCGTGGCGCAAGTTCAACAACAGCTACAGCTTAATCCTATCTTTCCTATCATCATCGTTGGCGGCACCAACGGCAAAGGCTCGGTGTGCGCCATGCTGGAAGCCATGCTCCATGCGGCGGGCTATCGCGTTGGCTGCTACACCTCGCCGCATTTATTAAGTTATAACGAGCGCGTGCGTATCGGCAAACGGCAAGTAAGCGATGCCGAATTGTGCGCGTCGTTTGAAAAAATTGAGCAGGCGCGCGATGAGATACCGCTGACCTATTTTGAGTTCGGCACCTTGGCCGCTATGCAAAGTTTTATCGCGCACAAAGTAGATGTAGCGATACTGGAAGTGGGCTTGGGCGGACGCTTGGATGCGGTGAATATATTCGATGCCGATTGTGCCGTGGTCACCAGTGTGGATTTAGATCACATGGAATATCTGGGTGACACACGCGAGAAAATCGCCTTTGAAAAAGCGGGTATTTTTCGTGCAGAAAAAGTCGCGATTTTTGGTGATATGAATATGCCAGATGCGATACGCGCAGTTGCTCAAGAAGTGGGCGCGCATTTGCAATGTCTGGGCGAGCAATTTAGTTTTAGCGCGGGCAAGGCACAATGGAATTACAAGGGCGCAGCCACTACGCGCAGTGCCCTGCCCTACCCCGCCTTGCGTGGCGCGTTTCAATTAAACAATGCCAGTGCTGCATTAGCAGCCTTAGACGCGCTCAAAAATAAATTGCCAGTGAGTATGGATGCCGTGCGACGCGGCTTGGTCGAGGTGACTTTGCCGGGACGTTTTCAGGTCGTACCTGGTCGCCCGATGTTGATTTTAGATGTGGCGCATAACCCCCACGCAGCACGCACGCTGGCACAAAATTTAGCCGATTTACCGAAAGACCACTCCACTTCAAATAAGCCCACCCAAAACAAGCCCGCGCCGAATAAATTAACGCCGATTAAATTAACCCCGCGCAGCAAAACTTTTGCCGTATTTTCCATGCTCAAAGATAAAGATATTGCAGGCGTAGTGCAGGCGTTGTCCAAGCATGTCGACGTTTGGTTGGTAGCTGGGATAGATGCGCCGCGAGGGGCGACTGCGGCTGAAATGACAACGGTGTTGCGCGTTGCAGGTATTGCTGCTCAAAGCTTTGCAACCGTGAGCGAGGCCGTGCAGCACGCCTATAATCAGGCCACCGAAAATGATAGAATCGCGGCCTTCGGATCGTTTTATACCGTGGCGGAAGTGATGCGTACACGCGGGCTACGTAGCTACAATTGAAAGGTGAGTCATGGCAAAACCGATGGACGATGCAGATAAATTAAAACGTGCCACTAGGCGGCGTTTAGTTGGCGCGGTTGTGCTGACCATTATCATCGTCACGCTCATTCCGCTGTTGCTGGATAATGAACCGAGTTTGCCACAATCCAATATCGAATTACGCATCCCCAATAAAGATCAGGTGGCCGTGTTTAACCCTAAGCCGCCTACCGCCGCTCCACCCGCTGTGGACGTAGTAGAACTGGATGATCGCCCAACAACGTCGCCCACTGCCAGCGCACCCAGCGTGGCCGCTTCCGCAGCAAGCACGCCAACAAATGATGCTGTAACAGACAATGCTCCGGCAACGAATTTGCCAGAAAAAAATAGTGCAGTGGTGCAAAAACTGGCCACTCCACCCAAACCCGCTCCGCCCGCCAACAATAAAGCCGCGCCAAAATCGGGCTTTATCGTGCAGGCAGGAGCGTTTTCCAACACCGACTCTGCACAAGATTTGCAAAAAAAATTAAGCGCAATAGGGATCAAAACCTATACCGAAAAAGCGGGCAACATTACGCGTGTGCGCGCAGGGGCTTATCCCACCAGAGCCGCCGCAGATAAAGTTGCGCGCAAGCTAGAGGCGCAAGGATTAAAGCCTGTGATCATTTCAACTACCACAGCAAACTAACGTGACCGCCTTCGATTACGCCGTTATCACTATTATCGCGCTGTCGATGCTGCTGGGCATGTGGCGCGGCATTGTGTATGAAGTACTGACCTTGCTCGGCTGGGTTGCGGCATTTTTTGTGGCGCGCTGGTTGGCGGCAGACTTGGCGGCGATGCTGCCCAACATGATTACTGCTGCCGATTTTAGAACAGCCATTGCCTACGCCTTATTATTTATTGCAACGCTGTTGCTCAGCGGCCTAGTCGCTTGGCTGGTTTCTAAAGCCATCACTCAATCGGTGGGACTGCGCGGAACGGTGCGCGTGTTAGGCGCAATGTTCGGTATTGCGCGTGGCGCGCTACTGGTGCTAATCCTAGTATTAATTGCCGGACTAACAAACTGGCCGAAGGAGCCTATGTGGCGAGAGGCAACCTTAAGCAGACCGTTGCAAGAATTGGCATTAGAAAGTCTGGTATGGCTACCAGAAAATATAGCTAAACATATACGTTACGGATAGCACAGCGACCGCGCCTTGCACTTCTTCCTGCTCGCCAACTGTGCGGCGTTTCCCTCAAGATGAGTATCAAAATATGACCCAAGGAAATAAACCATGTGCGGCATTCTAGGCATCGTCGGACAATCGGCGGCCAACCAAATTTTGTATGACGGCTTACAGGTGTTGCAACACCGTGGGCAAGATGCGGCGGGTATCGCCACCATCGATGGCAACACTTTTCATCTACACAAAGGCAACGGCCTCGTGCGCGACGTTTTTCGCACACGCAATATGCGCGCCCTGCTCGGCAACGCGGGCATTGCCCATGTGCGCTACCCCACCGCCGGCTCGGCGATCGATCATAACGAGGCGCAACCTTTTTATGTTAATTCGCCGTTCGGCATCGTGCTGGGGCACAATGGTAATCTGACCAACACTGAGCAATTACAGCAAGAATTATTTTTAGAAGATCGGCGGCATGTCAACACGCGCTCCGACTCCGAGGTGTTGCTCAACGTGTTGGCGCACGAGCTGCAAGCCAACTCCACCATGCGCTATCGGCTGGACATTAAAAATATTTTCGATGCGGTATCCGGCGTGCATAAACGCTGCAAAGGCGCGTACGCAGTAGTTGCCATTATTGCTGGCTACGGCCTACTGGCTTTTCGTGACGCGCACGGCATACGACCATTGGTTTTAGGCAGCCATCAAACCGAGCAAGGCGTGGAATATTTAGTGGCCTCAGAAAGCGTCGCGCTGGACACTTTAGGCTTCAAATTTTTGCGCGACATCGCCCCTGGTGAAGCGGTATTTATTGATTTTGACGGAAATTTTTACAGCCAACAGTGCGCGGACAACCCAGAGTTTTTCCCTTGCATATTTGAATACGTTTACTTGGCGCGTCCCGACTCCGTCATCGACGGCATCTCGGTTTACGAAACACGGCTGCACATGGGCGAAAAGCTGGCTGACAAAATAAAACGTTCGTGGCCGCAACACGACATTGATGTGGTCATCCCCATCCCCGAATCCAGCCGCCCCAGTGCCTTACAACTGGCCAATCGACTAGGCATTCCTTTTCGTGAGGGGTTTGTAAAAAACCGCTATATCGGTCGCACCTTCATCATGCCCGGCCAAGCCATGCGTAAAAAATCGGTGCGCCAAAAATTAAACGCTATTAGCGTCGAATTCAAAGGCAAAAATGTTTTACTGGTAGATGACTCCATCGTGCGCGGCACCACCAGCCGCGAGATCGTCCAAATGGCGCGGGATGCAGGTGCGCGCAAAGTTTATTTTGCCTCCGCCGCGCCGCCTGTGAGATTTCCAAATGTCTATGGAATCGATATGCCCTCGCGCAGCGAACTCATCGCGACGGGTCGCAGCGATGCGGAAATTTGCCATGAAATCGGTGCAGATAAATTGGTCTATCAGGATATAGATGATCTCAAAACCGCAGTCCGCATGGCCAGCCCCAACCCCAATATTAAATATTTTGAGGCATCTTGTTTTGATGGTGACTACATCACAGGCGACATCACGCTGGAATATCTCAACACGCTAGAAGCAGCCCGCGACGAGGGCAAGGCCAAAGAGGCTGAAGAAGATGTGCAGCTTGATTTAGGCTTAGTGGTGAGCGAGGACGATTGACAGTGCAGCTGCAAGAATGTTAACTTTCTACTGCGCCGATTTGAGGAACAGCTTGCGGGCGCATAATAAATTCAGCTAAAGCGGGAATGCCCGGTTTAGCTGAAGCTTGCCGGGCTTTTTGTTTATATCTGTAATTACAAACAATCTGCCTTAAATGTTTTAGATGGAGAAAAAATCATGACTAATAAATCACAGCCTATTCACACATCATCGGCCTACGCGCTAGAAACCCTAGCCGTGCGGGCAGGCACCGAGCGCAGCCAATTTAACGAACACAGCGAGGCAATGTTTCTCACCTCCAGCTTTGTGTTTGATAATGCCGCGCAGGCCGCTGCACGATTTGTCGGCGAAGAGCCGGGCAATATTTACGCGCGCTTCACCAACCCTACCGTCACTATGTTCGAGCAACGCCTAGCCGTATTAGAAGGCGCAGAGCAATGTGTGGCGACCTCCTCCGGCATGTCTGCAATCTTGGCGTGCTGTATGGGCTTGTTAAAAAGCGGCGATCACATTGTGGCTTCGCGCAGTATTTTTGGCGCAACGGTGAATTTATTTGTTGGCACGCTTAAAAAATTCGGCGTGGAAACTACTTTTGTGTCTGCCACGGATGCAACAGAGTGGGCAGCAGCAACGCGCCCTACTACGAAATTATTTTTTCTGGAAACACCGTCCAACCCATTGACCGAAATCTCCGACATCGCTGCTATTGCTGCGATCTCCAAGCAACACGGTATTTTACTGGCGGTGGATAATTGTTTTTGCACGCCGATTTTGCAACGGCCATTGGAGTTAGGCGCGGACATCATCATCCATTCCGCCACAAAATATTTAGACGGGCAAGGCCGCGTGTTGGGTGGTGCCGTGCTGGGCAGCAAAAAAACAATGGAGCCGGTCTATCAATTTTTACGCACTGCTGGCCCGACCATGAGCGCGTTTAATGCGTGGATATTTCTCAAAGGAATGGAGACGCTTAAAATTCGCATGGACGCACACAGCGCGCACGCGCTAGCTGTGGCGCAATGGCTTGCAGCGCAGCCGAATGTGGCGCGGGTTTACTACCCCGGCCTGCCGTCACACCCGCAACACGCGCTGGCAATGCGGCAACAGCAAACAGGCGGAGGCATTGTTTCGTTCGAGGTAAAAGGTGGTAGAGAAGCGGCTTGGCGTGTAATCGACAATACACGACTGGTGTCAATCACCGCGAATTTGGGCGACACAAAAACCACACTCACCCATCCGGCAACCACTACGCACGCCCGCATCACGCCTGAAGCGCGAGCCTCAGCGGGCATCACCGAAAGCTTGCTGCGAATTGCTGTGGGACTGGAAGCGGTAACTGATATTCAAAATGATTTGGCGCGTGGCTTGTAATCATTTAAGGCCTCCTCTAAACAAACAATGGAAGCCCTCGCCGAACAAGTAGGCGCAGCACTTAAAACGCATGGCCACATGCTGGCTACGGCTGAATCCTGCACGGGTGGTGGCGTAGCCCAAGCCATCACCGACATCGCCGGAAGCTCAGCGTGGTTTGAACGCGGCTTTATCACCTACTCCAATCTAGCCAAACAAGAAATGCTCGGTGTCGCACAAAACACGCTCGAACAATTTGGCGCAGTGAGCGAAGCCACCGTGCGTGAGATGGTTGCGGGTGCGTTGCAACACAGCGCGGCTGACATTGCCTTAGCGGTCAGCGGTATCGCGGGACCCGGCGGCGGTACGGCAGAAAAACCGGTCGGTTTAGTTTGGTTCGCCTGGGGCATAAAAAATAAAACCTGCGTTGCACAACGACATTACCTCACCGGAAATCGCGCAGAAATTCGCGTTCAATCTGTAAGCATTGCATTACAGGGATTGCTAGAAGTGTTGGCGCAAGATTCAAAAATTGCATGATGTGCTAGCAGCGATATTAGCCCGCTATAAAAAGTTGCCTTCAAAATAATACGGCACACGAGGC
>JANONT010000065.1:0-2958 GCA_031420955.1 Candidatus Nitrotoga sp.
TAGACTTGCTGGGCAATATGCGGGCTACATCCGCAAGCAATTTTCAGAGTTTCAAAAAAGCGTGCGCGCCAATAACGAGACAATGGCGGAAATGTCACAAACGGTGACGGACAAACAAGACCTATATGACATCGCGGCTTATTTCGCCAGCCAAAAAACCATGTATGGCGAAAAAACGGATGCGGACACCAGCAAAGGACGCAATCTATTTTTGAACGGCAACCCTAAAACAGGTTTGTATGGCTGCGTAAATTGTCACGGCGTAAATGGCAAGGGCAAATCGCCGGGTAATGAAGTGTTCCCGGTCATCGGCGGGCAGCATAAAGATTACTTGGTTAAGCAATTAACCGAGCTACGCAACGCCTCTCTCCCCCCCAGCCCCGACCTCGTTATCCGCGCTAACGACCCCGCTGGCATGATGCGAAATATCGCGAGCAAATTATCTGATGAAGAGATTGAAGCAGTGACGGATTATTTGTCCGAGCTTTAAACTCAGTAACCGTTTCAATTTCAATTGCTGTAAATAAAAAAGGACAGGGTGACCTGTCCTTTTTTACGTGCTACTTATTTTTTGCACGCTATCAATTTTTAACGGCGACAACTTTCTCTACCATCATCAGCGATGGAAAGGTTCTATTCAGCGCTCTGCTGGGGAAATTATTCATCACCGAGCCTTGCCCATATCGAACCATATCGCCCTTGGCAACTTTGACTTTAGTGGTTGCCAGCCAAATCGAGCCACTATTATTAGTCACTTCAATATAGGAATATAAGTCGGTGTCGATAACGTCTAATACTTTGCCGGAATTGGGCAGCGATTCCGCGCTAACGGGCGTGGCGGCTTTGTCTGCCGCGTGTGCATGTGCCGCTTCCGCAGAGGGGGGTGAAGCGGCTGTCTTACTAGCCGCAGGTTCGGCAAATACGGGGGCGGCAGCGACAGCGAGTGTTATAACAAGTAATACTGTTTTCATATTGGGGTAGCCTTTATGTGATGAGCAACAATTTTAAGATAAATAAGAATTGAACAACCAACGCTAGGTTGATTTTTCATCATATTACAAAAAACAGCCGTATAGCAAAAAACCAAGCCAGAAAAAAACCAAGTCAGAAAAAAATTAAGCCCTAAAAAACGAGCCTAGCGAGCACTCCGACACGCTCCTCACCTAATTTGTTCCTTGCCGATTTTTCCTCTGCTACAATGCGCGCCGCTTAGGGTGCTAAGTTGTTATAACTTAGTTAAACGGGAAACAGGTGCGGGATTCATTTCCCCAAGCCTGTGCTGCCCCCGCAACGGTAAGCAGGTGTAGACGCATCAGCAAGTCACTGTGAGCAATCACGGGAAGACGATGCGTCGGGTTAGAACGTTTAGCCCAACCTGCGAGCCCGGATACCGGCCTTGAGTAAATGAACTCGCGATTTTGCAACCGCGATTCATCAGGCCAGGAAATGCTGCGGGCGGCGCATGGATGATTTAAGGTTGGCCAACAGGCACGCCTATCTCCAGCTATTTCACCTATCGCCTTTTCGCACATTTCCTGAAATAAATTTTTCCAACGGGGAACATTGGATTTACTCAGGAAACTATCATGTCTTATCACACGCATCGCCTGTTACTGCTTGCCGCCAGTTTGTACGCGGCGACTTTTTCTACGTACGCTACTGAATCTACCGCACCCGCTGTTGATGCGGAAATCCCCATGAAAATTTTTATCGTCACCGGCACGCGCATCGAGCAGCCCTTGAAACAAACGTTGTCCCATGCCACGGTCATTACGCAAGATGAAATTAATTCTTCGCAAGCGGCAGATGTACCAACACTACTGAAATCGCTCGCAGGGGTGGAGTTTTATCAATCTGGCGGCGTGGGCAAACAAAGCAGCTTGTTCATGCGCGGCACCAATTCCAGCCACGTGTTGATCTTGCTGGATGGCGTGCGCATCAATTCTGCAACCACGGGCTCGACCGCCATCGACCAACTGATGCTCGATCAAATCGAGCGCATCGAAGTGGTGCGCGGCAACGTCAGCAGCCTGTATGGCTCGGAAGCCATCGGCGGCGTGATTCAAATTTTCACTAAGCGCGGTTATGGCGAACCTTCACTATACTTTAGCAGCGGGCTAGGTTCACGCAACACGCAGCGCGCTTCGGCGGGCTATGGCGGCAAAATAAATGACACACAATTTAATGTACAGCTTTCCAAATTTCACACTGACGGGGTGTCGGCGATCAAGCAGAAATTGGCTCCCAATGCCAATCCAGATAATGATGGCTATGGCAATACCAGCCTGTCGGCCAATGTGCGACATGCGTTTAATGCGGATCACAGCGTGTCTGGCGCGTTGTTTAATAGCCGAGGCGAAGTGCAATATGACAACGTATCTAACACACCGACTGATACGCATACCAGCAAGCCCATCTTAAGCAAATTTTCGCTGGCTTCGGATAATCGCCTGAATGAAATATGGCAGAGCAAATTGCAACTGGCACAGGGCAGGGATGATCTTAAAAACTATTTAAATGGTGCGGAAAAATCCAATTTCAAAACCACCCATCGCCAGATCACTTGGCTGAATACTGTAGCCGTACATTCTGAGGGCAGGGTCTTGGTTGGGTTAGAAAACTTGAAACAGCGCGTCGCGGCCAGCACGGCATATACCCAAACAGATCGTCAAATAAATTCATTATTTGCAGGCTACACCGGTAACTATGGCGCGCACCAAGTACAAACTAATTTACGTCAAGATCGTTATTCAGATTTCGGCAAGGCCAACACTGGCTTACTTGGGTACGGTTACGCGATCACCGACACACTGCGCGCTACCGCCAGTGCCAGCACCGCTTTTAAAGCCCCTACGCTAAACGATTTGTTTTATCCCTTTGAAGATTACGGTTTTGGCTTTACCTATCAAGGCAATCCTAAACTCAAACCGGAACGCTCTAAAAATCATGATCTGGGCT
>JANONT010000066.1:0-4564 GCA_031420955.1 Candidatus Nitrotoga sp.
GAACGCTTCGGGGTGGAGTGCCATCGCTTGCGATAATTTTTTACCGCCTTGGATAGATTCCACCATGCTCGCGATAATCGCCCGAAATTTTGGGTCATCCATGCTGTCGCGCAGGTCGGACAGGCAATCCAACAAAGGCACGCCCGCGTGAATAAATTGCTCCAGATTAAAAAAGAATGTGATGAGATCGGGGCGTTTAATTTTTCGATTGCCGAAGGCGGGCTTATTTTTGTTCTCTTTGGCATCGACCAAATCCAGCCCACTGCGCTTCAGGCGCTGTTCGAGATCGACAATATTCGCCGCATCTTGCACGCCCTTGGATACTTGGCCTTGGGCGTTGATTGCTTTGTAGGAGTAGAGTGCCACGTTTAATCCCTTAATTGATACGGTCGGTTAAATCGACCACTCGCGCCACTTCGGATAATGAAGTGATGCCTTGTAAAACGCGCCGCAAACCATCGCTGGCCAGCGGGCGGAATCCTTTATCCAGCGCGGCTTGCTTGATCTCGCGTATGCTGGCGCGACGCGCCACCAAGTCATCCAAATCACTATCCATTTTGAGTAATTCCATAATGGCCAGCCGCCCGTTATAACCTTGATGACGGCACAACTCGCAGCCCGCAGCCCGATAAAGTATCTGCTCATCATCATGATGGACGTGATGGTGTATGCCCAATAATTTACGTTCGGACGCATCGGGATGGTAAGCATATTTGCAATGCGGGCACAGCAACCGCACCAAACGTTGGGCGATGATGCCGATGATATTGCCCGCCATAATGTCCGGCAAAATGCCGATGTCAAGCAGGCGCGGAATCGCGCCTATAGCCGAATTGGTGTGCAGCGTGGAATACACTTGATGGCCGGTCATGGCGGCGCGAAAAGCCATTTCTGCGGTGGGATGATCGCGAATTTCGCCCACCAAAATAACGTCTGGGTCTTGCCGCATCATCGAGCGGATGCCGTTTACAAAATCTAATTTGGCCGCCTCGTTGACCGAGGTTTGTCGCACCAAGGGAATCGGATATTCAACCGGGTCTTCCAGCGTCATGATGTTGATCGATTCGGTATTGATATGGTTGAGCACCGAATACAGCGTGGTCGTTTTGCCGCTACCGGTGGGGCCGGTCATCAGGATAATGCCTTCCGGCTTGGCGATGATTAGCTTGAGGGTGTTGAGCGCGGTTTCATCCAAGCCTAATTGGTTGATAGGCACGATGCCCTTTTGCCTATCCAGAATACGCAGCACCACGTTTTCACCATGCGTGGTGGGGTGCGAGGCCACTCGAAAATCAATGGGCCGCCCCGACAAGCGCAAGGAAATACGGCCATCTTGCGGGGCGCGCGTTTCGGCGATATTCATGCCGCTGATCACTTTCATGCGCACCACCATCGCCGGCCAAAAACTTTTGTGCAAGCTGCGCACCTGCCGCAACACACCGTCGATGCGATAGCGTATGCGGAGGAAGCTATGCTCCGGCTCGAAGTGAATATCGGACGCGCCTTGTTGTACCGCCTCGGTCAACAGCGCGTCAATCAAACGCACCACGGGTTGGCTAAATTCATTTGCACCAGCCTGTAGCGATTGATATTCCATATCGCCGCTCGGCTCGATCTCATGCAAGATACCGTCGATAGACAACTCAAAACCGTAGTATTGGTCTATCGCCCGCAAAATATCGGACTCACTGGCGACCTGCGTGGTTAAGCGATATTCGTCTTTAAGCAAAGCGCGTAGCTGATCCAACGCGATAATATTGTCAGGGTCAGCCACCGCCAGCGTGAGATGCTTAGTGGGTATGTCCACCGACAACGGCAGTAATTGGTAGCGGCGGGCAATGTCTTTCGGGATGAGTTTAATCGCGTTGGGGTCGATAATGATGGAGGAAAAATCGACGCTATCTTGCCCCAGATTTTCTGACATGACATCGCGGATAGTGGCTTCAGACAAGAAGCCCAAGCCGACCAGCAGTCGCCCTAGAGGCTGGTGGCTTTTGTTTTGCTCTTGCAGCGCAATACGTAATTGGTCGCCGCTGATTACGCCTTTGTCGACCAGCAAGCGGCCTAGGGGTTGGGTTTGTACGGCCATACAGGTTCCTCGTATGCTCTTTAATAATCCTACGCCCCGTCATTCCCGCGCAGGCGGGAATCCAGTCAGAAAATGCGCCGCACAATCTCGGTGCTTTCTCACTGATAAACCAACTAGCTAGCCATCTGACTAAGTTGGCAAAACACGCCAGCCAAGTCATCGGTTAACGCCAGCCAAGTCGCTGGCTATACGTAGAAGATTTTTTAATTACCTGGATTCCCGCCTGCGCGGGAATGACGGGACAAAACTAAGGCGCAGTTAATTTCTGCAACCGCGCTTGCGCCTCGCTACGATTAAATCCCTCTGCGCCGGACGGGTTAAGCTGTAAAGCGCGCTGATAATATTGTGCGGCGATTTTGTCTTGGCTTAAATGATCTAAGCTCACGGCCAGATTAAAATTGAATTCAGCATTTTCTGGGGCACGGTTGACCGCTTGAAAATAAGCTTGCTGTGCGTCTCCCCAACGCGCTTGTTCGGCGTACACATTGCCCAACGCAAAATGCAAAATCGCAGCCTGCGGATGGTGGCCGAGCAAAATTTTGAGGCGGCTTTCCGCGCTGGCCGGGTCACTAAAAGCCAAGGCCGACATGGCCGCATAAGCCGCAGGGTCACGCGGATCCAGTGCTAATATTTGCCCGTAATATTGCATGGCCACGGTGTCATTTTTTTGTTGTTGCGCGATTGCCGCCAGGCCCAATAACGCATCGCGATTTTTTGCGTCGAGTTGCAACACGGCGCGATAACGTTCCTCGGCGATGCCGTAGCTGCCAGCGCGATAGGCGCGATAACCCTCGGCCAGCAGCGGTGAAATATTGTCCCCATGCATTTTAATAAAGGGCGACAGGCTGTTTACCGTGGCGGGTGCGGTGGTTTTGGGTGTATTGGAGCGGGGCGCGGATTTTTTCTGTGCGACTTTCGCAGGTTGCCCCGTCGTGTCAATAATTTTTCTAGGCGCGCCAATCACGATTGCGCCAGTGGTTTTGCCCGCATCATCTGTGGTGGGCGCGATTGTCACCACTGGCGCAGGGGCAACCGCTACGCGCTGCGGCATGGGGGCAGTCGGCGGGGGTGCTGTTTCCAGCCAAATATAAATGCCCCCCGCCACGGCAAAAAATACGCCCGTGATGAGCGCGATGGGAACTAGCCCCAATTTAATTCCACTGCGTTTGGATGCCGCTTTGGCGGCGAATAAATTTTGTCCGGCCACGCGCACCGCATCCATCTCGGCCGCACGGGATGGGGCAGCACCCGGCGTTCCGCTGATAGACGCAGTGGTTGCGGCTGACACATCAGGGATGTCCTGCAGCGTTAGCTCGGAGGCAGACAGGGGGATGCTGTTGGATGCCGGCGTTTGTTCTGCCTGCTTGGCTTGCTCGGATTTTTTAAGCGCGTCTAGTAGCAAGCTCATGGTTGAGGCTTGCCTTTAGCGGATTCTTTGAAAAAATCTTGGCCGGGCAAGGTGTCACGAAAATTGTCTAAATCACCTTCGATGCTGGCATTTTTAAGAACAGTCGGACGCAGGAAAATAACCAACTCGGTTTTAGTGGTGGTGTCGTTACGATTCTTAAACAGATTCCCTAATATCGGTATTTGCCCCAGCAAGGGGATTTCATCGGAGAGTTTTTCCACACGATCTTCCATCAAGCCACCCAACACGGCGATCTGGTTATTTTCAATTTTCAATACGGATTCAATTTCTCGTGTTTGAGTCTGCGGGATACGGCTGACAGTGGGCGGTACGGTTCTCGCCAGATCTGGGTTGGGGTCGTTGACGAAGTTAAGCAAGCGCGTAATGGACGGGCGCAAGTTCAGCAGCACGGTATCGTTGTCGTTAATCTGCGGAGTGACGCTCATAATGAAACCGACCGGAATGACATTCGGCGTGGTGGTAAAAGTGGTGAACGCGCTGCTGGTGGCAGTGGGTGCGGTGGTGGTGGAGTTGATAACGAAATAAACAATGTTATCCACCACGCGCAACATGGCGGTTTGGTTGTTCAGCACACTCAGCTTGGGGCTGGATAACACCTTCACATTGCCAAAAGATTCCAGCAATGAAATGGAGGCGGCAATGTTGCCCAAGGACGAAATAGGGTTGAGATAATTTACATTTAATATGCGCCCCGTGTTGGCCGCAGCCTGTACGCCCGTGGCAGCTTGGGTCGCAGAAAAGCCAATTGCCCCAGCGGCGCGCAAGCGAGACCAATCAATACCTTGCTGGTAATTATCATTCAGCCGCACCTCAACAATGGTCGCTTCGATCAACACTTGGCGGCGCGCATTGAGCATAATCTGGTCAACGAATTCTTGAATTTTTTCATGCTGTTTGCCCGTGGCGCGCACGGTGATGATGCCTGTTTCAGGGTTGGGGATGACAGAGGCCGCTTCACGGAAAGTGCTGGTGCGGGTAATGGTTGCGCCATCGGTCTGCAACATAGCGGGGTTGCTGCTGTTTTCGATATTGGTTTTGCTGGGGGA
>JANONT010000067.1:0-7264 GCA_031420955.1 Candidatus Nitrotoga sp.
GTGCTGGGCGCCATGATTGCCTTTGTTATCACACGCAACATGACGCGCTCAATGAACGAGGCTGTTGCGGTGGCGACCTTGGTGGCATCGGGCGATCTAACGGGCATCATTGAAGTGCGCTCTAAAGATGAAGCCGGACAATTGATGCAAGCACTCAAGGTGATGAACAGCAGCCTGACCAACATCATTCGCAAGGTTAACGAGAGCGCGCACAATGTCACGGGTACAGCCACACAACTGGCTACCGCCGCAGCGGGCATCACACAAAGCTCACGTGCGCAAAGTGATGTGGCGATGTCCACCGCCTCTGAAGTCGAGCAAATGACCTCCAGCATTTCATCTGTAGCTGAGAGCGCATCAGAAGTTCGCAAGCTGTCTGAGCACAGCCTGGAAAAAACCAAAGAAGGTAACAAGAGCGTGTCCGAAATGGTGCTGGAAATTGCCAGCGTGAGAAAAGCCATGAATGAAATCGCAGGCTCGGTTGGCGACTTTGTAAAAAGTGCGCGCACCATCGCAGTCATGACCAAACAAGTAAAAGATATTGCCGAGCAAACGAATTTGCTGGCCTTGAATGCGGCCATTGAGGCTGCACGTGCCGGTGAACAAGGACGCGGGTTTGCCGTGGTGGCAGATGAAGTCCGCAAACTGGCTGAGAAATCGGCGCAGTCCGCACGCGAAATAGACAAAGTCACCAGCACCTTGGATGAACAATCCGGCGGTGTAGAAAAAGCCATCGAGCACGGTTTAGACATGCTGCAAGCCACGCAGCAGCACGTTAACCTGGTGTCCAACATGTTGACGGATGCTGGCACATCGGTCACCCACGCCAGCAGCGGCGTGAGCGATATTGCCGTATCGGTTGGCGAGCAAAGCAAGGTCAGCAATACCATTGCCCGGCATGTGGACGATATGGCGAAAATGGCTAAAGCCAGCCATGCCTCTATTGAAAATGTGGGCTTGGATATTGAACGCTTGAGGGGGTTGGCGGGGGATATGCAAGCGGCGGTGGCGAGCTTCAAGGTCTAAGGTGGGTGTCTGGCAAGGTCGGATTGCTCCCTCACTCTCTCACTCTCTCCTGGAGGGAGAAGGGTCGGGATGAGGGAGCAAGATTGAGGACTTGATCAATTCGAATGGCGAGTTAATTTAAGCCCGCCCCCTACGCCGTAAATTTGCGCCCAGCACCACCGCTATATCTATTAGAAACCGGAGTGAGCCATGTCTGATCTATTAAGCAATATCGACGCACGCACCAAGTTAGCAGGCACCAATAAGCTAGAAATATTGATGTTCACGCTGGGCGCGGACAGGCGTAACGGACGCTGCGAAACATTCGGCATCAACGTCTTTAAAGTGCGTGAGGTGATGCGTGTGCCGTCTATCACCCACGCGCCAGAAATGCCCGCTGCCGTGGTCGGTATGGTCAGTTTACGCGGCGCGTTGGTGCCAGTGATTGACCTCGCCAAATACATCGAGCTACAAACCGATGCCCAGCCGGGGATCATGATCGTTACCGAATACAACGGCAATACGCAGGGATTTTTGGTGGAAGAAGTGGACACCATATTGCGTCTGGATTGGTCGGCCATGCGTGTGCCGCCGGACATGGTCAATGCTCGCATGGGTGGGCTGGTCACGGCGGTGACCGAGCTGCCGGACAACCGTTTAGTGATGATGATGGATGTGGAAAAAGTGCTGGCCGAAACGGGCAGCACCAGCAACAACGATATTGCATTTAAGGCGATACGCCCCTTGGGTATCCCCGACCGCACCGTATTTTTTGCCGATGATTCGGCGGTGGCGCGCAAGCAAATTGAACGCACGCTTGACGCGATTCAAGTGCAATACGTTTCATCTATCAACGGACGTTTGGCTTGGGAAGAGCTGCAAAAAATGGCGAACTATGCTGACTCCGCCGATATGCCAGTCAGCGATTTAATACAAATTATTTTGACCGATGTCGAGATGCCAGAAATGGATGGCTACATGCTCACCCGCAAAATAAAAGAAGACCGCCGCTTTGCCGGTATCCCCGTACTCATGCACACCTCGCTGTCGAGCGAATCCAATAAACAGTTGGGAAAAGCGGTGGGCGTGGATGAATACATTCCCAAATTTGACGCACAAAAATTATCGCAGGCGCTGAGACGGCTGCTAAGTAAATAGGAGCAATCATGACCTACGCCGATTATCAAACTAAGCCTACTAACTCTTCTTCACAGGAAGAGCGGAGCGACAGTTTATTTGAAACCGTTGATGCCAGGTCGAGTTTGGCGGGCTCCAACAAAATGGAAATATTGTTATTTTCGCTGGGCACGCACGAGACATTCGGCATTAATGTTTTTAAAGTAAAAGAGGTATGCCGCGCCATGCCCGTGACTAAAACGCCGAGTATGCCCAAGGGTGTAGAGGGCATCGTGTCGCTGCGCGGGCATATTTTTCCGGTGCTGACTTTAGCCAAATGCATGGGCTTGCATAGAGAAGATTCGGGCGTGCAAGGCACCATGATGGTGGCCGAATACAGCGGGCATACGCTGGGGTTTTTGGTGCATGGCGTGGACCGAATTATTCGCGTGGATTGGGACAAAGTGCGCGCCACCGACGGCATTCTGGCGGGGCATCACGACATGATTACCGCGCTCACCGAGCTGCCTGATGGCAACTTGGTTTCGATACTGGATGTGGAGCAAATTTTGGTGAGCGCGTTCGGTGAAGATGTCACCGGCAATGTCGCAAAAATTGAAACAGACTTGGAAAGGAACATCTTCTTCGTCGATGACTCCGCTCTCGCGCGTAAGAAAATAAGCGAAGTGCTGGACAAGATGGGCGTCAAGCACATGCAAGCAAATAATGGCGCGGAAGGCTGGGAGCGGCTCAAAGGCATGGCTGACATGGCGCAAAACAGCAATGTGGATTTGCATGACCGCGTTCAAGTAGTACTGGTCGATGCCGAGATGCCAGAAATGGATGGTTATGTTTTAACCCAGCACATTAAATCCGACAAACGATTTAGCGGCATTCCGGTGGTGATGTATTCATCGCTATCGTCCGAGGCCAACCGTGATATGGGCAAGCGCGTGGGGGTAGATTACTACGTGCCTAAATTTGACTCGGTGCTGCTGGCGAATACTTTGCGGCCTTTGTTGTTGGCATAAAAGCACCCGCGTGATGGATGCGCAGCAAGCTTATCTGTGCACTGAATTGGAGGTTTATCGTGGCAGACCCAAACATGAAAATATTAGTGGTGGATGATTTTTCTACCATGCGCCGTATTGTGCGAAATCTGCTGAAAGAGTTGGGGTTCGCCAACGTGCAAGAAGCGGAAGACGGGATCGACGCACTGGCTAAATTACGCGCAGATAAATTTGAATTTGTCGTTTCCGACTGGAACATGCCCAACATGACAGGTATCGAGTTGCTCCGCAACATACGCGCCGATGCCGCATTAAAGCACTTGCCCGTGTTGATGGTCACGGCAGAAGCCAAGCGCGAAAATATTATCGAAGCGGCGCAAGCGGGTGCCAGCGGCTATGTGGTCAAGCCATTCACCGCCGCAACCTTGGATGAGAAGTTGAAGAAAATTTTCCTAACCATGCAAAAGTGAGTCAGTCCATGACAAAAAGCGCGACAGTAGAAAAAGAAGCGGATGATCTAGAGGCATTGTTTGACAGTATCGTATCTTCGGGGGAAGAGCGTCATGCTGTTGCAGAGGCTGGAGTTTTTCAAATTGGGACAGGCATTAAAAATGGGGGTATGGAAATACACGCTCACGCAGAAACTCCATCTACTTCTGCAACGCCGACCGATCCGGTGATCAATAAAATTGGACAGATGACGCGAGTTTTGCATGACAGTTTGCGCGAATTAGGTTACGACAAAAAAATGCAGAAAGCCACCTCCGCGATTCCAGATGCACGTGAGCGCTTGAGCTATGTGGCCGCCATGACGCAGCAAGCAGCCGAGCGTGTACTCACAGCGACCGAAATCGCGCAACCCATCGTGGGCAAAATAGGCGATGACTCGCAACGCTTAGCGCACGAGTGGCAAATGCTGTTCGATCAAAAATTAAGCCCGGAACAACTGCGTGAACTAGCTGTAAAAACGCATACATTTTTGTTGGACGTGCCACGGCAAACCAGAGCAACCAATGCCCAGCTCACCGAAATCATGATGGCGCAGGATTTTCAAGATTTGACTGGACAGGTCATCAAAAAAATTGTCGAAGTGACGCAAAAAATGGAGCAGCAACTGCTGGAATTGCTGGTGGAAAATGTACCGCCCACCGCCGATGCGGATGCGCATTCGGGGTTGCTCAACGGCCCGGTGATCGACGCTAAAGGCCGCACCGACGTGGTGACCAGCCAAGATCAAGTGGATGACTTGCTGGAGAGCTTGGGGTTTTAAGGGCATCCCTCAATACTCAAGCTTCGCCACCATACTTTTTTGCTTGCGCCTCGTCTGGTTGAGAGCTTTGAATTTTTTGGAACACACTCGCACAGGCGGCTAAATTTTAAAATGGATCGGAATCTAAAATGAACGACTTTGCTGGCATGGAAGAATTACTCAGTGATTTTTTGACGGAAGCGTCGGACATGTTGTCGGATGTAGACAGCAAGCTAATGGATTTGGAAAGAAATCCGCATGACCGCGATTTGCTGAATGTTATTTTTCGCGGCTTTCATACCATCAAGGGGGGCGCGGGGTTTTTAAATGCGACCGAGCTGGTGACGCTCTGCCATTTGACCGAAAATTTGTTTGATAAATTACGCAACGGCGAGATGGAATTAACCGCAGAAATCATGGATGCGATATTTGCAGCCACCGGTGAAGTGCGGCAAATGTTTGGTGATCTCGCGCAAAATAGCCAACCCCACGCCGCGCCCGCCAAGCTTATCGCGGCATTACATAGCGCCTTAAATAAAGAGCTGGCTGTGCCGGCTGCACCCGCTGTCAACAGCGCAGTTGCTGTTGCACCCCCACCGCTGTCTGCGGATTTGGATTGGAATGTGTTGTACCAAGCGGCGGTAGGCGGTATGCCTAGCGCGAAGCTGGCAGCAGAAAAAACATCATCAGCAAAATCTTCACCTGAAAAAGTTCTAGCCGAAAAAAATCAAGCAGAAACAGTTCAACCAGAAAAATCTCAAGGGCGACGTACCAGCGACAACCCGGCGGGCAAAGACCAAGCCGCAGGGCGGCGCGACAGCGAGAGTGCCAAAGACAACACCATACGCGTAGACATTGACAGGCTTGACCAAGTACTCACTCTATCGGGTGAAATCGGTTTGACCAAAAATCGCTTAACCCATTTGCGGACGGATATTCTGCAAGGTCGCTCGGATGCCGTCACGCTCACTGCGCTGGATGAATCGGTCGGGCAACTGGACATGCTGGTGGTGAATTTGCAGAACGCGGTGATGAAAACGCGGATGCAACCCATTGGCCGGTTGTTTAATAAATACCCTAGATTGGTGCGTGATTTGGGGCGGCAACTGGGGCGCGATGTGGAGCTGGTGCTGTCCGGCGAAGACACCGAAATCGATAAAACCATGATTGAAGATTTGAATGACCCGCTGGTGCATTTAATCCGCAATGCGGTCGATCATGGTGTGGAAGATACCGTGGATCGCCTGGCTTTGGGCAAGCCCACTAAAAGTTTGGTTAAGCTCGGCGCGCGCCAAGAAGGGGACCACATCATTATTAACATTGTGGATGATGGTAAGGGTATGCGCCCCGATGTGATCCGCAATAAGGCTGTTGAGAAGGGGTTAATTTCACCTGAACTGGCCAGCGGTTTAGACGAGGAACAAAGTCTGGATTTAATTTTATTGCCTGGATTTTCGACCAAAGATCAAATTTCCAGTGTGTCCGGTCGCGGCGTGGGCATGGATGTGGTGAAGACCAACATCAATAAATTAAACGGCTCGATACAGATTACCTCAGTGCCCGGCAAGGGCAGCGAATTCAGCATTACGCTGCCGCTGACGCTGGCGATTTTGCCAGTGCTTTTGCTGCGGCTGTGCAACCAAACCTTTGCTGTGCCGTTGTCCATGGTGCGCGAAATATTGTCCGTATCCACCAAAGATTTACAGCAAGTTTCCGGCAAAGCCACCATGGTTGTGCGCGGCGAAGTATTGCCAGTGCTGCCGCTGGCGCAGCTTATCGGCTGGGATCAAATTGCGATCCCCGAAGTTGGCGTGTTGATGCAGATCGGAAAAAACAGTTTTATTTTGACTGCCGATGGCTTTGTTGGGCATGACGATGTGGTGATTAAATCACTGGATACTTTCCGCCCCAAAGGCGTGGCAGGCATCACCATGTCCAGCGAGGGCGAGATTGTGTTGATTTTAGATATAAAGGAATTGCTCAGCGAGGTGCATGAGTGATTTGGGAGGTAAGTTTTGCAAGGTAACTTTTTGCACTACCCCATTCTGAGTGTGTCCCCTCACCCTCGCTGCGCTCTCCCTCTCCGGGAAGGAGAGGGAAGATAAGCCCTTCTCCCCCCGGGAGAAGGGGAAGGGATGAGGGAGCAACTGACATTATTAAATGAGCGTTGGAATAAATTAATTCAGCCAAAGGTGCGTCTGTGGAAAAACATGGAATTCATATAGGAACGTTTTTGAGTGGTGCGCTGCTGGTGGCGGTGGCACTGCATTGGGGCACGTTCAAGCTTGGTGCAGGTACGCTGCTGGCAGATGGAATGCATGCGGCGATTACCGCAGCGGTTGCCTTTCTGGCCTGGCGATTATGCGCGCCTAAGCAACCAAGCGATGACATTCATCATTCAACCCACAATCATTCAACAGAGTCTTTTTCAGCACCGCAAAAAAATAGCGGCACGGAAGATTTATTGCTGCAAACACATTCGGAATTCAGCACACATTTTACGGGCGCGAATGCGGATATTGCCCAGGTGCAAACTCTTTTGGATGCGGCCATCGCTAAATTGTTGGGCAGCTTTGATGGCATGCAAACCTTGATTCGGGCGCAACACGAGGCGGCTAATTCGGTGCTCGGTCAGCACACCCGAGATACAGGTGTTGAAAAAGAAGACGATCTTTCGATGGAGCAATCTCTCGCGGCGACCACGGAGTTGTTGCGTTCGCTGGTGGGCACGGTGGTTAACAACAGCAAAATGGGGATGGAGCTGATGGAAAAAATGGACGCAGTCTCACAAAGAATGCACGGCATTTTGCATGTACTAAGTGAGATTGATGGTATTGCCAGACAGACCAATTTGCTGGCCTTGAACGCTGCCATTGAAGCAGCG
>JANONT010000068.1:0-9013 GCA_031420955.1 Candidatus Nitrotoga sp.
AGCGATTTCACTTTTTTAATTTGCCCAAACAAACTGCCCAAGCCCGCCTCGTAAGGCGTGAGGTAGGGTATTTCGCCGGTTAATAAGAAGCCCCGCTCGCCATTTTGAATGTGCTCGATTATTGCCAATAGCTCATGTAACTCAGCGTCAGTTTGGTGGGTCTGCGCCACCCAATACGCGGTCTCCTGTGTCCGATAATCGTGACGTAACTGCACAGATGCAACAATGATGAGCAACATGAGCGCGCCGAAAAATCCGGCGAAGAGGGAATATTTTCGTGTTAATTTCATCGTAATTTTTGTGTGTAAAGTGGCGCAGAGTAAAGCTAATTAAACAATACTGCGAATTGATTTTGGCTCGAATGAAGGGCATCATTCTAGCTTATTTTTATTGAAGCCACCCGTGCACCATCGTGCAAAATAAGGCGATAAAAGCAACAACCACAAGGTGTTAATCTAATGGATTATCCGAAATAAATGGGTGCGTTATGGATGCTATGCGCCGGGCTGCTTTTTGGCTGCATGAGTGTATTTGTTAAGCTGGGTGCGGAATTTTTCTCACACATCGAGTTGGTTTTTTATCGCTCATTTCTGGGTTTGCTGATGATCTATGCGGTCGTTCGCACTCAAAAACTATCCGTCGCTACCCCACACTGGAAGCCACATTTATGGCGCGGTTTAAGTGGCACGGTGGCACTGATGCTGTTTTTTTATTGCATCACCGTGCTACCTTTGGCCACCGCTGTCACGTTGAATTACACCGCGCCGTTGTACCTCACGCTGTTGACTGTGTGGGCATTCAAACAACGTTTTTCGCCTGTGTTGAGTGCAGCGATCTTAATTGGATTTTGTGGCGTGCTGTTGTTGCTACAACCGACTATAGCGCAAGATCAACTCGTGCCAGGACTGATGGGATTATTGTCTGGCTTACTCGCGGGCATCGCGTTTCTCAACGTAAAACAACTGGGTTTAAACGGCGAGCCAGAGTGGCGGGTAGTGTTTTATTTCAGCTTAATTGCCAGCATCGGTAGCGGAGTCTGGTTATTGTTTGACCATATGCTGTTTGGCAATTTGCACCCGATTTCCGGGTATGGGTTATTTTTGCTGCTAGGCTTAGGTAGCACCGCAACGCTGGCGCAACTGGCTATGACACGGGCTTATAAAACGGGGGACACGTTAGTGGTAGGAAGTTTGTCTTACAGCACAATTATATTTGCCAGCTTGCTAGGCATGCTGTTGTGGGGTGAAACGCTCCCGCCCATAGGCTGGACGGGAGTCATGCTGATTACGGTGGGGGGCACGTTGAGCTTGCGGTTTATGCCCAAGCTTAAAGCTAAATCCAAGCACCCATAATGCAGCTTAGCTATTGAGCAATTTCTCGCTTATACGCGTAGCACAAGCTCTGCCTGACCACAGTAATTGCCCTAAAGGCACGTTGTTATCCGTCACCATACTGAGCAGCAAATCTTCTTTGGTGTCGTGAATGGCGAGCATGACAACTTTCCCATTTTCAGATTCAATAATGACATTTTGACAATGTTTTTGCCGCGCTTCAGACACGACCGCTTCGCCCAGCCCGTGCATCGAAATAGTCATCGAGGCAATGGATTGATTGGTAACTTTGTTGTTCAAAACAGAGGCCACTTCGTAGCCATCCGCCGTTGAAATAAAAGCAGCTTGAATATCCTCATGCAACATGGCTAACGCCTGCAATTCTTTAAGACAAATCGCACTCATTACTCGGCTAATGCCGACACTTCTCTTGGCTAACATTTTATATAATTCCCCATTAAATTCAGTTGTTTGTTTTAAGCAATTAGCGCAGATTTTAATCCATACACATATGCAAAAATCACGTGTCTATTTCAACTGGCATCATATCTTGAACAATAAAATATAAATAGACATTTGGGTATATTGTTTCAAACAAAGTATGCTTATTTTAAAAATAAATCATTACTCGATTGCTACACAGAAGGGCGTATAATCTCAATGGTCAAGTGGCAGTTTAACTTCCATTAAAAACACTTAATCGCCGGATATAAGTGACTATAATAACCCTATTATGATTACCATACAACAATCTGAAAATTTGATCGACATCGCCGTGATGGGTGAATTTACGCTTGCAGATTTCAAGCAGTTTGAAGTGCAAGTAGTAAATCAGCTAGACACGGTTGGTTCAATTAATTTGCTGTTTGATTTACGTGACATGCTGGACTACACCATTGATGTTGCTTTGGAAGAAATGAAATTTTTTGGTCGCGAGCATCCAACCCATTTCAACAAAATTGCGGTGGTTACCAATGACCAGTGGATTATTTGGCAGGCTTGGTTATCGCGGCTATTTGTAGAGGCAGAAATACGTCCCTTTGCAGAGTATGAAGAGGCGAGGGCTTGGGTGAGTGCAGAATAAAGAAGTGCTGACTTATTGCTCTTGAACTTGCTGAGTCAGGAATCGCTCAAGGGATGCAGTGCAAGGTAAATCTCGGCTCGGAAGCGGAGTTGACTCAGGTGTCTGCCGCTTCGCGCCCCCGCATTCCGAGCCGAGATTTAACGTAGCCAAAACTATGATATTGCGGATCGCCCTTCAGCGGTTTAATGACACAAAAAGGTTAATTTTCTAGCCAAATAAACGTTCCCATCCGCCCCGTCACTCCATCACGCCGATACGAGAAAAAACGCGCGGCATCGGTATAGGTGCAAAAGTCTCCCCCGTAAATTTGGATAATGCCTAAACCCTGCAAGCGTAAGCGCGCCAGTTGATAAATATCCGCTTGCCATTTGCCCGCCGCACCGGGTACAAAAGCAGTTTCAGCTTGCGCGTTCTTCATTATAAAAGCACGGCGCACTTCCTCGCCCACTTCAAAAGCTCGCACACTGATGGCTGGCCCCAACCAGGCCATTAACGTAGTGGGCGGCACGTCCATTTTTTGTACTGCCGCTTCAATCACGCCGGCACACAAACCACGCCAACCCGCATGTACCGCAGCCACCACGCTGCCTTGGTGATCGCATAACAACACGGGCAGGCAATCGGCAGTCATCACCGCGCACACCGCGCCGGCTTGTTTCGCCACACTGGCATCGCTTTCTGGGTCACAAGGTGCTAATCCCGCATCCAGCACTTGCACACCATGTGTTTGCGTTAACCACACTGGTTCGCTCGGCAAATAAGGTGCAAGCAACATACGGTTACGCATGACGGTGACCACATCATCGCCGACATGACGACCCAGATTTAAGCTGTGATAAGGCGCGGCACTCAGGCCACTCAGGCGGGTGGTTTGCAGCGCACGCACATTTTTGGGTGCAGGCCAATCGGGCTGAATGAGTGCCCGATAAATATCAGTGGAAGCCAGATTAGAAGATGCCAGCTCAGAAGATGGCAGCTCAGCCCGCGACATTTTTAATGTCTTTCAACAATTGCGTGAAATCTTCCGGCAAGGGTGCTTGCCATTTCAGCCACTCGCCGGTGGTGGGGTGCTCCAAGCCGAGCTGCGCCGCATGCAGTGCTTGGCGTGGAAATTTTGCCAGCATAGCGCGTAGCGATGGCGGGCATTTTTGTGCACCTTTGATGTACAGACTATCGCCCACCAAGGGATGTTGGATGTGTGCCATGTGTACGCGAATTTGATGGGTGCGCCCTGTTTCTAATTTACAGCGCAACAAGGTGCAGCCTGGGAATTCTTCGACAATGCTGTAATGCGTGACGGCAGGCCGACCATCCTCAAGCACCGCCATTTTAGTGCGCTGGCGCGGATGTCTATCTATCGCGGCATCCACCGTGCCTGCCCGCTGCATTTCGCCATGCACCAGCGCGTAATATTCGCGCTGCATGGTGCGGGCTTGCAGTTGGCGCACCAACGATGTTTGTGCAATTAACGTTTTTGCCACCACTAGCAAGCCGCTGGTGTCTTTATCTAGCCGATGAACAATGCCCGCACGTGGAATTTCGGCCAGTTGAGGCGCGTGGTGCAACAGCGCGTTAAGCATTGTGCCCTGCCAATTACCACTACCGGGATGCACCACCAAACCTGCGGGTTTGTTGACTACTAAAACACTGTCATCTTCAAATAAAATATTTAGTGCAATATTTTCTGCCAGATAGGGCTGCTCGGTAGGGCTGGATTGCGGCATAATTTTTAACGTCTCGCCACCCCAAACTTTATACTTGGGCGTGGCGGTTGCGCCATCCACCGTCACCTGTCCCTCGTTCACCCACGCTTGTAAACGGCTGCGCGAATATTCCGGCAACAGCTTGGCTAATGCCTGATCTAGCCGTAATCCGGCGCATTCACGCGGCACCACAAAGGTAAGCAAGCTTGGAAGGGGAGGGATTGCGGTATAATCTGACTCTGTTATTTCTTCGATCTCGTCCATGTTGCGTAGTTTAACTTTAATTCCCTTATTCATCCTAACTCTTGTGCTCGCCGCGTGTAGTACCTTAGAGGAGGATCCCGCCAAAGGTAAATCCGCCGAGGAGCTTTTTAGTGAAGCTAAAGCGCAAATGGATAACGTGAGCTATGAAAAAGCCATTAAAGCTTTTGAGACCTTGCAATCACGTTATCCTTACGGCCCGCACGCGCAGCAGGCGCAATTAGAAATTGCCTACGCTTATTACAAGCACGAAGAGCTTGAATCCGCACTGGTTGCAGCCGACCGCTTTATTAAACTCTATCCCAATAATCCGCATGTGGATTACGCCTATTATCTAAAAGGCTTAATTAATTTTAACGAAGAACTCGGCATGTTTGGCGACACCTTTCAGCCCAGCATGGCCGAACGCGATCCACAATCACCACGCGAATCTTTTGAGGCATTTAAGGATTTAATCACCCGCTTTCCGGATAGCAAATACGCCCCCGATGCCAAAGTGCGGATGCAATATTTAATTAATACCCTCGCTAAGCACGACCTTAAAGTAGCCAGTTATTATCTGCGGCGCGGCGCGTATGTGGCGGCTGTGAACCGCGCTAACAGTGTGCTGACTGAGTTTCCGCAAACGCCCGCTACGCGAGATGCTTTGCAAATCATGGTGCAGGCTTATGACGCAATGGGGTTGAATGATTTGCGCGACGATACGCGGCGTGTGCTGAATTTGAACATTGCCAAAGATGGCATTACACCTTCCACCAAACAGTCGCCAGAAAATAAAAAATCTTGGTGGCAGTTTTGGAAACCAGAACATGCATTGTAAAATATAGACTCCCACACAAGCGATGAAATTTTGCTCTGAATGTTCTGCCCCAGTTGAATTTAAGCTGCCCCCCGATGATGATCGTCCGCGCTTCATTTGCACCGCCTGCACCACCATTCACTATCAAAATCCAAAGCTTGTCATAGGCTCTATACCAGAATGGCAAGATGGACGAATATTGCTGTGCCGCCGCGCTATTGAGCCGCGCTACGGTTTTTGGACACTGCCCGCAGGCTTCATGGAAAACGGCGAAACCACGACCGCCGCCGCCATTCGCGAAACATTGGAAGAAGCCAATGCACGGCTAGTTTTGGGTGATCTATATACCCTATGCAACTTACCGCACATCGACCAAGTGCATTTACTTTTCCGCGCTAAATTGCTTGATTTAGATTTCTCGCCCGGCATGGAAAGCCTGGAAGTAAAGCTGTTTGAAGAGCAGGACATCCCCTGGAACGAACTGGCATTTCGTCCAGTGCGCCTGTCGTTGGAATATTATTTTGCCGACCGCAAACGTGGCAAGTTTGAGTTCCGTATCAGTGATTTAAACGCGCCTGTGCGCCCTACATAATATTGTCAATGCCCAGATAGACAGTGTTCAGCTAGATAAGGTATTCTGCGCGCCCCCTTTAAAAATATTCTGCCATACCAAGCAGTTCATCAATCTCAAGAAATTAAACATGCAAGCAGACAAACACCCCAATCGTTTTTATCAGTGGTATCGCAATTTTGTTAAAGGAAAAACCCGTAATGTTTTTGACTGGGTGTTTGCCATTTGGGTACTTTACTCGGCGCAAATTTATCCGCAATTACCCGGCATCGCCATTTGTTTTGTAGGGGCAACGATACGTTTTTGGGCGGGGGGTTATCTCCGCAAAGATAATCGATTAGCGGCTGGCGGGCCGTATGCGTGGATACGCAACCCGCTGTATTTTGGGCGCTGGTTAATGGCCATTGGCGTGGCGATTTCCATTGAAAATTATCCGATGGCAATTGCGGTGACGATTATTTTGGCAGCGATTTATCATTACACGATTTTGGATGAAGAAACAAAATTGATTGAAATTTTTGGTGAGCCTTATCGCATCTACTGCGCCACTGTGCCGCGCTTTATCCCACGCCTGTGGCCGGCTTCGGTGGAGCAAATGTCCAAGGTTAATCCCGAAGCAGCGTTACGAAAATTTGATTGGGATTTGGCCTGGACGAAAAATAAGGGTTATGAGGCATACCTTTCTTTCTTCGGATTGATCGGTGGTGTGGCGTTGATCGCTTATGCTTGGAGATTTTTTTAAAGCCTGAATAAATAGTGACGGTCAGCAACACTCATTTATTGATCTCGGATAATTCATTAAAACCGTCATTCCCGCCTGCACCGGAATGACAAGTTTTGGGTCTAAACGAATTATCTGGGTTTATCGCTTAGTAAATAAGGAATGATGATGGATCAAACACAGCCTCCTACCTCACTCGGCCTCGAAATCAGCACCTCGCGCCAGATGTTGTCATGGCTAGCTGAGCAGAAAATCTCACTCGCCCTTACCACTTATCAAATCGGAAAATTATTTTTCATCGGTCTAAAATCCGACGATACGCTTTCGGTATTCGAGCGCAGCTTTAATCGCTGCATGGGCTTGTGTACCACGCCCAACGGCCTATATATGAGCAGCCTGTATCAAATATGGCGCTTTGAAAATTTACTGGAGGCGGGGCAGCAGCAAGATGGATTTGATCGCGTGTACCTGCCGCAAGTGGGCTACACCACGGGCGACTTAGATGTGCATGATATGGCGGTCGATGCCAACGGGCGCTTGATTTTTGTCAACACGCTGTTTGGTTGCCTTGCTACATTGAGCGAAACACATAGCTTTAAACCATTGTGGAAGCCGCCTTTCATCAGCAAATTAGCGGCGGAAGATCGCTGCCACCTCAATGGTCTCGCCATGAAAAATGGTCATCCAGCTTACGTCACGCTCGTGGGGCGCACCGATGTGGCGGACGGCTGGCGCGACCACCGCGCCAATGGCGGCCTGGTGCTGGATGTGCAAAGCAACGAGACGGTGGCGAGCGGGCTGTCTATGCCGCATTCCCCGCGCTGGCATCAGGGAAAATTATGGCTGCTGGATTCCGGCACAGGATTTTTTGGGCACGTTGATTTAACCACGGGCAAATTTATACCCGTGTGCTTTTGTCCTGGCTATATGCGTGGTCTGAGCTTTCATGGTGACTTTGCGCTGGTTGGCATTTCGAAGCCACGCCACAATAAAACATTCAGCGGCCTGGCACTCGATGACAATCTCAAAGCACGCAATATCGAGCCACGCTGCGGCATACAGGTCATCGATTTACGCACCGGCGACACCGTGCATTGGTTACGCATGGAAGGCGTGGTCGAAGAATTGTATGATGTCGTCGCGCTTCCCAACGTGCGCCGCCCGATGGCGCTGGGGTTTAAGACCGATGAAATTCGTCGCGTGCTCAGCATCGAAACTGTCGATTCCGGCAACCCCAATGTACTCAAACCCGGCGCATTGCATTAAATCAACATTGCAAACTGTGCCGCCATGACTCCGCCAAAAATAAAAACTACATCTAAAAACTCTTCCCCGCTTAAAAATAATTCTTCAGTTGGCATCGAATCGCACAGGCCGCAAAAAAATCATCCACCATTTATTCTATGGTTCACCGGGCTCAGCGGCTCCGGCAAAACCACACTCTCGCGTGCAGTCGCGCAAACATTGATCGACTGCGGCTATCGCACTTACCTGTTAGATGGTGATCGCGTGCGACAGGGCCTGAGCAAGGATTTGGGATTTTCAAATGCGGATCGCTCGGAAAATATCCGGCGCGTAGCGGAAGTGGCAAAACTGATGACCGATGCCGGAATGATTACCTTAGTGGCCTTGATTTCGCCCTTGCGCGCAGATCGCGCCATGGCACGCGCCATTGCTGGCGAAATAAAATTTATAGAAGTGTTTATGTCTACCCCACTGGACGTGTGCGAGCAGCGCGATGTTCGAGGACTGTATAAAAAAGCGCGTCGTGGCGAGATCACAAATTTCACAGGAATCGATTCAAACTACGAAACCCCCATCGCACCGGAACTCAACATTGACACATCAAAACTGAGTGCGGCGGCATGTTGTACACAGCTTCTGCGTTATCTGAATGATGAAAATCTAATCCAGTAAGAGAATAATTGTAGAGGCTATAAGCAATTACCTTGGCGAACAAGATTCGCACCGCTATCAAACCCATTTAGCCAAATTCTGCTGCCAGACTACAGCCCGCGCTACAAAAAAATTACAACTCGCCAAATGCTTGCGCCTCGGTCACCTAATAATATCCGCGACCCGCCAGGCCACGGTCGGCGGCGCGGAGTACCTGTAATAAATTATTCACATCTGTATCTGCCACTAAAATATCTACCCGAACATGTGCAGTATATCCGACGACTTTATCCCGTGCGGACAGTGATATGTCGCGCTCATCATGCACGCTGTGGCCTTCGACCCGAGTGAAAATAAATTTATTTGCTTGCGGGACACTACGTAACGTGTCGGCCAGCACTTGTTCAATATCATTTTGAACGATGAGCGTAATATTTTTCATGGCGTAATTCTTATTTTGAGCTAAGTGACATTTCGTGGAGGTTTTTTGCCTATTTTTCTTCCCAAATGTTCTGCCACTAGCACCTGCTTTCGGTCTTGCGGAAGTCCTCTGTGTCGATGCACTAACTCCTTGAGTCTGCTGTTCACCCCGCCTTCAACGTGATTCGTTGTTCGCGGTACATGCGGATGGTCAACGAAGGTAAACA
>JANONT010000069.1:0-3228 GCA_031420955.1 Candidatus Nitrotoga sp.
TCTTTCGTATGACCATCGCGTCATTGATGGTGCCGCCGCCGCACGCTTTACCACTTATCTGGCGCAGGTGTTGGCCGATATTCGGCAGTTTCCCTTGTAAATGGATTAAGGCGATGAGCAGCTACGATCTCGATTTCATTAGCAAGTTTGACTTGTACAATCATGTGCAAGAGACGGTAAAGAAGTATCGATTTAAAGTTGATTTGGCAGCGTTCAATAAGAATCTTGTTGACCCGATCAAGCATCACGTTTGATGCCAAGGTTTATCATAAGACCGTGTTGGAAGTGATAGAGCATGAGGTTGTTAGGCAAGTTGATAAATCGAACACCAATCATATTGGTTATTTTCATCAGAACATCTTTCGTTATATTGGCACTGGTTGGGGCGTACCGAAAACGGGCTATGACATAGTGAACGCAAAGCTTGCGTATTATGTGGAAATGAAAAACAAGCACAATACGATGAACTCCTCGTCTTCGCAAAAAACTTATATGAGAATGCAAAACACTTTGCTATCCAAGCCCGGAGCGACCTGTTTGTTGGTGGAGGTCATTGCGCCTAAAAGCCAAAATATTCCTTGGCAGATAAGCTTGGATGGCGTATCGATGGTGAATGAAAAAATACGCCGCGTTTCAATTGATAAATTTTATGAGTTGGTTACGGGCAACCGGTTGGCTTTCAAACAGCTATGTGAAGCATTACCCAATGTGATTGACGATGTTGTAAAAAACAATGATTTTTCAGCGGGGTCAAATTCCGTGGTCAAAGAGTTAAAAAAAATTGACCCCAATTTATTGAAGAGCTTGTATCTGCTATCTTTCAAACAATACGAAGGATTCGAGGATTTCAATGTTTGATAAGGCACGAATTTCAGCCGGGTTACTTGCAGACATCACCTCTGTCTCAAAAGCTACGCTAGAAAAATGGGAGCGTAACGGCAAGCTCACGCCTTTGTATGATTCCACCACGAACAAGAAAGAATACGCCGTTACCGAATTGCTGCAATTTGAAGCAGTGAGAAATATGCTTGCTCCCGATCGGGAAGATGAAGTTAATTTTCAAGCTATCAAAAAATTCAAATCCATCGAGCTGTTTGCAGGTGCGGGCGGCTTGGCTATCGGCTTGGAGCAAGCGGGTTTCGATGCGGTTGCGCTTAATGAATTTAATAAGGACGCTTGCAACACGCTACGCTTAAACCGACCAAACTGGAATGTCATTGAAGGTGATATTCAGCATGTGGATTTCACCTCTTTTGGTGATGTCGATTTCGTGTCCGGTGGATTTCCCTGCCAAGCATTTTCTTACGCGGGCAATCAACGTGGTTTTGAAGACACTAGAGGGACATTATTTTTTGAATTCGCCAGAGCCATAAAAGAAATGCAGCCTAAGGTTTTTTTAGGTGAAAACGTGCGTGGCTTACTAGAACACGATACAGGAAAGACATTAGCCACTATCAAAACAGCTATTGCAGATTTGGGTTATACGCTGATTGAGCCCAGGATTTTGAAAGCAATTTTTTACCGCGTCCCGCAAAAGCGGGAGCGTTTGTTTTTGGTTGGCATCCGCAATGATTTGGTTAAATTTTCCAAATTTAATTGGCCATCGCCGCATAAGCGCGTGATGGTTTTGCGCGATGCGCTAAAGGCTGGCGAACTGTACCCAAACGATGTACCAGAATCGTTTGGGCAAACTTACCCAGAGAAAAAGAAGGCCGTATTAGACCTCGTTCCGCCTGGAGGTTATTGGCGTGATTTGCCAGATGCGGTGCAGCGTGAATATATGAAGAAAAGTTATTTTTTAGGCGGCGGCAAAACAGGCATGGCACGACGACTATCATGGGATGAACCTAGCTTAACTTTAACCTGCGCGCCCGCGCAAAATCAAACCGAGCGTTGCCACCCTGAAGAAACGCGCCCGCTGACAGTCAGAGAATATGCGCGCATTCAAACTTTCCCAGATGGCTGGGAATTCACAGGCTCTGTGAGCAGCCAGTACAAGCAAATTGGCAACGCCGTTCCGGTTAATCTGGCGTATGTAGTGGGATGCAGCATAGTTGGTTTATTAAGTAGTATTGAAGCAAGAGTGGAGCAAAATCTGATCATTAAGACAGCCCCTGATATTCAAATAAGCAAGATTGAGCAATTATCCTTATTTCAGCCCAGTCAACCGCAGCCGCATGGCTAAGATGTTGCCCACTTTACCCATCGGCATTTTCGGCGGCACGTTTGACCCGATTCATTTCGGGCATTTGCGCTTGGCGCAAGAGGCGGTCGAGCAATGTAATTTAACGTCTGTGCATTTTATTCCCAGTGGCACGCCGCCGCATCGGCACGCTCCCCATGCGGGCGCGCAGCAGCGTTTGGACATGGTGCGTTTGGCTATTCGGGGCAATGAAAAATTTGTATTGGATGAGCGTGAAATTTCTCGCACCGATCCATGCTATACCGTCGACACGTTGACCGACTTGCGTGAAACATTGGGTGCGCAACAACCGCTATGTTTGCTGCTGGGCAGCGATGCTTTTTTGTTGCTGCACACTTGGCATGAGTGGGAAGAGTTATTCAGCTTAGCGCACATTGTGGTGCTGCATAGGCCGCAAAATAACGCAATTACACAAGATTTTTCGACGCGCATCGCCCAAGCTTCATCCGCCTTGCATCGCGTTTATCAAGAGCGCACAAGCACATCGCCTGTAGTATTATCCGCCGCACCTGCGGGGGCGATATTACGGGTGGATATTCCCGCTTTAGAAATTTCATCCTCTACTATTCGCGCACGTTGTGCGGATAATAAAGACATACACTATTTGCTGCCGGATACGGTTGCCTCCTACATTCACACACATCATTTATATCACTATGCTCACTACCAAGAAAAAAGTTAACGCCATCATTGCCGCTTTGGAAGATGTAAAAGCGATGGACATCATCACCATTGATACGCGCAAAAAAAGTCCCATGTTTGAATACATCATCATTGCCAGTGCCACGTCCACTCGGCAAACGCGCGCATTGGCAAACAATGTTTCCGTGGAGCTTAAAAAATTGGGCGCGGAAGTTTTAGGCGTGGAAGGGGAAGATAGCGGCGAGTGGGTACTGGTCGATCTGGGCGAGGTGGTGGTACATATCATGCAGCCCGCGGTGCGCGCGTATTACAATTTAGAAGAGCTTTGGAGTATGCGGAGCTTGCCTAAAAAAGCGGCAGATAAGCCAGATTAAATTCATTCG
>JANONT010000070.1:0-1757 GCA_031420955.1 Candidatus Nitrotoga sp.
GCAAAATTCAGCGTTAGCGTTACAACCTGCGGGTCAGCGTTAGTTCCAGTATACGAAATGGAGGCGAGTTCAGTGGGAACTGTTGGTAATGCGGTCAAGCCAATAGATGACCAGAGAGGACTAGCCGAAAATGCAGCAGCAGTAGTTGCACCAGCTACAATCGGATAAGCACCGTTTTCCTGAGCAAATACCCCCAAAGCGGTTTTCAAGGGACCAATTGTCGCCTGGGCTTTGGACAGCTTGGCCTTAGTAACATAATCCTGATACGCCGGAATGGCCACCGCCGCCAAAATACCGATAATCGCCACGACGATCATCAATTCGATCAGAGTAAAACCTTTTTGGATTGTCTTCATTTCAATACTCCTTTATAAAGTTTAGATACAACGCACGATGCGTGCGGTTTGCTATGAGCATGGTTCGTGCCACAAAGCATAGCATGAGTCAGCCTATTGTATTTGCAACGATTATTGGGCAGCGCTTGGGCTTGTAATGGTTGTTAAGTACCTGCTATACCAACCTTTGTCAAGGCAGGTGACATTTTTTGTCACCGCTCAGGCCGCAGGGTTGTTTATCTCAGATTTGTTTATCCCAGATACTTCATCAGAACAAAACTACGTCATTCCCGCGTAGGCGGGAATCCAGTTGATTAAAGAATTCCCGCACAGTAGGTCAATATCAAGGCGTTGTCCGCTTCGCAGAGTGTTTTTCTCACTGGATTCCCGCCTGCGCGGGAATGACGAATTGAGTCACCGTTGCCTTAGCTGCTAGTTTCTACGGCACATACCCCGGTATCTGGCGCTCATCCACCTCATCAATCTGTGCGGGATCAAGAAACTGTTGGGCGTAGGTCATGTATATTTTATCGCGGACAAATATTTCAAATAAATCGGGGTCAATATGCCCGTTTAATCTAAATTGTCCCAAAATGTGCAAAGACTCTGTGAGCGTTTTGCCTTTTTTATACGGACGATCTTTTGCGGTGAGGGCTTCAAAAATATCGGCAATGCCCATCACCCGCGCCTGCACTGACATTTGGTCGCGCGTTAAGCCCCTAGGGTAGCCTTTGCCGTCCATGCGCTCATGATGCCCACCCGCATACTCCGGCGCGTTTTTCAAATGCTTGGGCCAGGGCAAAGACTCCAGCATGGTGATGGTGACTTCGATGTGATGGTTGATGATCTGGCGCTCTGCCGCCGTGAGCGTGCCCGCGCGTATGGTGAGATTTTCCACTTCATCCGCGCTGAGGAAATCTGCCTCCTCACCCGCCGCATTGCGCCAACGATATTGGGCAATTTGCCGCACGCGCGCTTGATCTTCTGGCGGCATTTTTTCTGCGCCGATATTACAGTGCCGTAAAAAGTCACGGTCAGCATTTAATTGCTGACAACGCAATATCCATGCTTGTTGAATTTGCTTTTTAGCGTGCTCATTTTTAGCGTCTAACATCGCGCGCAGCATGGCAATTTCGGCATCACGCTTGAGTATCTCGAAGCGTTCGTCGATCAAGTGAATGCGATCAAACAAGGTGTGCAATTTGGTCGCCTTATCCACCACATGCACGGGCGTGGTAACTTTGCCGCAGTCATGCAGCAAGCCTGCAATTTTAAGTTCGTAACGATCTTTGTCGGTCATGACAAAATCTTTTAACGGCCCGGCATCCGTGCGGCTGGCAGCCTCCGCCAGCAACATGGTGAGTATCGGCACGCGCTCGCAGTGGCCGCCGGTGTAAGGTGATTTATCGTCAATTGCAGAAT
>JANONT010000071.1:0-2757 GCA_031420955.1 Candidatus Nitrotoga sp.
AAAAACAGACGGCACTTTTCTGTTAGCGCAGCGACCACCGGGCAAACCTTATGCAGGCTATTGGGAATTCCCCGGCGGCAAAATTGAGCAAGGCGAATCTGCACAGCAAGCATTAGCGCGCGAGTTGCACGAAGAGCTCGGCATACAAATCATTGCCGCTCATCCTTGGCTCACCCGCGAATTTACTTATCCTCACGCTACAGTCCGACTCAAGTTTTTCCGCGTGACCCAGTGGCAAGGCGAGCCGCATGGATTAGAAAATCAGTCCCTCCGTTGGCAATCGCCTTTTGATTTGGGCGTCGCGCCCATGCTGCCCGCTAATATCCCCATTCTGCGCGCACTGCAGCTTCCCGCAATTTATGCGATCAGCAATGCCGCAATGTTGGGTCAGCCAGAGTTTCTGCAACGCTTGCAACACGCGCTGAGCCAGGGCTTGCGCTTGCTGCAAGTGCGCGAAAAAAATATGCCGCGTCCCGCGTTAAAAAAATTCGCACAAGAAATAATCGCAATGGCACATGCACACCAGGCGCGAGTATTGATCAATAGCGACATCGAACTCGCGCAAGAAATCGGCGCAGACGGTGTACATCTCAGCAGCGCGCAATTGATGAGCATAGCCACGCGCCCCCAGTTAACCTGGTGCGCCGCATCGTGTCATAACGCATCTGAACTGCAACGCGCCAACGCACTGGGCTTGGATTTTGTCGTACTCAGCCCCGTCCTCGCCACCCGTAGCCACCCCGGCGCACCGCATCTCGGTTGGCAAACGCTCGCCACCCTCGCCGCACAATCCGCCATTCCGGTCTACGCCTTGGGCGGGCTGGGCAACCGCGATTTGGAGACGGCCTGCCAGCATGGTGCGCATGGCGTGGCGTTGCTCAGCCAAGCTTGGTAGTTTAATTTTGGGTGATTTGATTGTTTGATGGACTTGCGTTAAAGAATGCAGGACATGTCTTAAAAAATCGGCACACATTGCGGCACGCTGTTTTAGTGTTTGCGTGAATCTGCGCGAACGATCCACCAACAGTCTGCTTTCACCCCCACTCGCCTTCGCTCGCAGAAGACAAGAACAGCTTCGAGGTGTTCGGCGGCAGCGTGAACAATGCACAATGGAGGATCGCCGCATGACAACTCGCCCCGAAATATTAAAACGAATCGCCAAACTGGGATTGCTATTGATGATGGGAGCGGGCATGAGCGCATGTTCTAAAACGATGAGCTGGAAATAAGAAGTGCTGCCTCACGACGGCAGCAAGATCATCGCCGAGCGTTCGTAGAGTTAGGGTCGACGATTTGCAATCGGACAATCTGCGCCAGTTAGCGCCCACTAATATCTCGTGACGATACTATACTAACGATGTGACCCGCATCGTCGTGTCATGAAGTCAGTTCTAACGCTGTGTCCAAGCGGATGGTCTTTGGCGACCATCGAGTACAAGCATTGGAATTTTTAACCCAACAATTTCCACGCCATGCCCAACATTCCGCACGCGAGGATAGTCGGAATCACGCCCACTTTGTAGCGCATCAAGACGATGGTTGCGCCGATTGTCAAGCCAGCAGCAAGCCAATCAATCGCAAGCCAAGCCGTCGATCCCCCCGCCAACCCCATCGGCCAAAACACATGGTGGGCAAAAAATATTGCGAGGCTGGCGATCACTCCGACCACGGCAGCGGTGATGGCGGTAAGAGGGGCAGTGAGTTTTAAGTTGCCGCGTGTGGTTTCAATAAATGGCGCGCCCATGAAGATGAATATAAAACTGGGCAAAAAGGTAAAAAATGTGGCGATGCTCGCCGCGACCAATGCCGAAACTAACACCGCATCTGTACCGGGCATTGCGTGATTCCAGCCGCCAACAAACCCTACAAAAGTGATGACGATGATGAGCGGCCCCGGCGTGGTTTCGCCCAAGGCCAGCCCATCCATCATCTGCGCGGCACTCAGCCAGTGATAATTTTCCACCGCGCCTTGATACACATAAGGTAGCACCGCATATGCCCCGCCGAAGGTGAGCAGTGCGGCTTTGGTAAAAAACCAGCCCATCTGCGTGTAAGTGTTTTCCCAGCCATAGCGCATATATAAAAATGTCATGGCAACTAGCCAAATCCCCACACCAACCGCTAGCACACGCGCCAATTTGCGCCAGGAAAATACGGCGTGTGCGGGGATGGCACTGTGATCGTCGATCAATGCTGCGCCGTATTGCCCCTGTTTGGCGCGATGACCACTGCCCGCGCTGAAATATTTTGGCGCGTGATGTTCGCCGACATATCCGATCAAGGCGGCAATTAAAATAATCAGTGGAAAGGGCAGGTGAAAAATAAAAATTGCGATGAAAGAGAAAATTGAAATCGCCCACAGCAAAGGGTTTTTCAAAATTTTATGACCGATGCGATACGCCGCAAACGCAACCAGGGCCACCACCGCAGGCTTGATGCCGTATAGCACGCCCGCCACCGCAGGCAGCGTGCCATACGCCATATAAACCCACGCCAAAAGCAATAGCAGAAAAAATGCGGGCAGCACAAACAAGGTACCCGCGATGATCCCGCCCCACGTGCGATGCATCAGCCAACCGATGTAAACCGCCAGTTGCTGCGCCTCTGGGCCAGGCAACACCATGCAATAATTTAGCGCGTGCAGAAAACGTTTTTCAGAAAGCCAACGTTTTTTCTCGACTAAGTCGTGATGCATGATCGCAATCTGCCCTGCCGGGCCACCAAAACTGATACAGCCGAGTTTCAGCCAATACCAAG
>JANONT010000072.1:0-1974 GCA_031420955.1 Candidatus Nitrotoga sp.
AGACGGCACCGAAAAAGTGCCGCTGCTGGGCGACATTCCATTTTTGGGTGCGTTGTTTCGGTTTGAAAAACGGCAACACGTTAAGACTAATTTAATGGTGTTTATTCGCCCCTATGTGTTGCGTACCGCGCCCGCTTCGCAAAGTCTGACGCAAAATCGCTACGAATATTTGCGCGGCGAACAGCAGGAAGGGCAGTTATCTGGACATTTATTTTTGCCTAGAATGGATGCGCCCACATTGCCGCCGCTGGTGATGCAGCAGCCGTCGCTGAGCGCGCCGCCGGTGTCGCCACCCACCTCTTCGACAGCTTCGCCCGCCGTGCTGACGCGACCCTTGGAGCATGATTCATCGGCGGTGAAATCGCCTGTAGCAGAGCCTGCAACAAGCGAGCAAGCTGCCCCCCTATCTGCAAATCCGGCACCTGTAAATGAGCCCCCGCTCAATGAAGTGCCCACCAAAGAAACGCCCCCTCAATAAATCTCACCGGACTTTTGGTCGTGGACGATCTTTCTTCATCTCATCTTCTACCAGCAGATTCTGCTGTGGCCAACCTGGCGGTAGACCCAAAAGTATCACGCAGAATTCCGTACTCTTTTGCCAAAAGCAAAGGCGTGTTGTTGATCCATTGCTCCACGGAATCGGCTGAAATTCAATTGCGCGAAGATGCGGTGGCAGAAACCTTGGCCGAGGTACGCCGCATTTTAGGGGTGCCGTTGCACGCGCACATTTTACCTGCGGGAGAATTCGACAAAGCCTTGGCCGGTGCGTATTCACAGGCGGATGGTTCAGCGGCAGCAATGGTGATGGATGTCGAGCAGGACATGGATTTATCGCAACTGATACACGATTTACCGCAGACCGAAGATTTGCTGGATGCAGAAAATGACGCGCCGGTCATTCGCATGATTAATGCTTTATTGACACAAGCGGTACGCGAATCCGCTTCGGACATTCATATTGAGCCGTTTGAAACACGCTCGGTGGTTAGGTTTCGCGTGGATGGCACGTTGAAAGATGTGATTGAACCCCATCGCGCTTTGCACGCCGCGATGGTGTCGCGCATCAAAATTATGGCGGAGCTGGACATTGCCGAAAAACGGTTGCCGCAAGATGGGCGCATTACCTTGCGCTTAGCGGGGCGACCTGTGGATGTGCGCGTTTCCACTTTGCCGACCGGGCATGGCGAGCGTGTGGTACTGCGTTTGCTCGACAAAGATGCGGGGCGGCTAGAGCTTTCGCGGTTGGGTATGGACGACACAACATTAACCGCCATAGATATGCTCATGCGCCAACCGCATGGCATTATTTTGGTGACTGGGCCGACTGGCTCAGGCAAAACCACCACGCTGTATTCCGCGCTGACCCGCATAGACGCGACCGTGACCAATGTCATGACGGTGGAAGACCCGATTGAATATGACCTCGATGGCATCGGCCAAACGCAGGTTAACCCACGCATCGACATGACCTTTGCGCGTGCTTTGCGCGCCATTTTGCGGCAAGACCCCGATGTCATTATGATCGGTGAAATACGCGATGTGGAGACAGCACAAATCGCCGTACAAGCCAGTCTTACCGGACATTTGGTGTTGGCGACTTTGCACACCAACGACACTGCCAGTTCGGTCACGCGTTTAACCGACATGGGCGTGGAGCCATTTTTATTATCGTCCAGTTTGCTCGGCGTATTGGCGCAACGTCTCGTGCGCTGCTTGTGCAAATTATGCCGCGAAGCCTATGTGCCGCTGGCCTCCGAGTTGGCTTTGTTAGAGGGGATGGCCGCACCGCCTACCTTGTATCGCCCGGTGGGCTGCGCGGCGTGCGCGCATACGGGCTATCGCGGACGTTCCGGTATTTACGAGTTATTCATTATGAACGAAGGGATGCGCGGCTTGATCCATGATCGCGCCTCGGAACAAATTTTGCGCCAACATGCCATGCAAGCTGGGATGCGTAGTCTGCGTGAAGATGGC
>JANONT010000073.1:0-6816 GCA_031420955.1 Candidatus Nitrotoga sp.
ACCCAGCTTAACAAATACACTCATGCAGCCAAAAAGCAGCCCGGCGCATAGCATCCATAACGCACCCATTTATTTCGGATAATCCATTAGATTAACACCTTGTGGTTGTTGCTTTTATCGCCTTGTTTTGCACGATGGTGCACGGGTGGCTTCAATAAAAATAAGCTAGAATGATGCCCTTCATTTAACCTAAAATCAAACCGTAATACTATCTAATCGGCGGTGCTCTGCACGCCTTTACAGAAAAACATTAAAATGAAATTAACACAAAGTTATTCCCTCCTCGCTGGATTTTTCGGCGCGCTTATACTGCTGGTGGTGGTCGCTATTGTTCAGTTACGTCATGAACAGGTCATGCAGGAAACCGAACATTGGGTGGCACAGACCCATCAGGCCGAATCCGAAATGCACGAGTTGCTGGCGATTGTCGAACGCATACAAAATGGTGCACGCGGTTATTTGTTGACGGGTGACCCGCTGTTTCTCGCACCTTACGAAGCGGGCTTAAATAGCTTGTTCGGACAGGTTCATAAAGCAAAATCGCTGATCCGCGATGAGCAGCAGAAGAGCAACATCCGCGCGCTGGAACTACTGATTATGCAGCGCGTCGAAATTTCCCAACGCAATGTTGAATTGCGAAAATCAGCCGGATTTGAAGCGGCGCGTAAAGCGGTGGCAGGCGGCGAGGGTCGTCGTATGATGAAGCAGGTGTATGATCAGTTTGCGATCATGCTGGAGCGGCAACGGCAGCTTCTAATCGAGCACTCTCAAGTAGCCGCACGCGATGCCAGTACCAACCAAGCTTTGCTAATCGGCGGAACAGGGCTGAGCATTTTGATGCTGATAACGGTGTTTGGCACGGTGCTGCGCGAGAATAAATTGCGTCTGCAAAGCGCGCGTGAGCTAAGTGCCAGCCAAGCTCATTTGACCCGCTTCAAAATTACACTCGACCAAGCGTTGGATTGCATTTTTATTTTCGACGCCGAACATTTACGGTTTAATTATGCCAATCACGGCGCGACCCAGCAGGTGGGATATAGCACCGAAGAGTTATTGCGCATGGGGCCGTTGGATATAAAACCGAGATTTACTAAAACAACATTCATCGACAAGCTGCGGCCTTTGCTAAATGATGAAAAAGCAACCTTGGTATTTGAAACGATTCATCGGCATAAAGATGGTCACGATATTCCGGTCGAAGTTTTTTTGCAGATGGTAAAGATACCGGGGCAGGTGCCGCAATTTATAAACATCGTGCGCGACATTACCGAACGTAAGACGGCCGAGCAACAACTCGTCGACGCAAAAACAATGGCCGAGCAAGCGAACTCTGCCAAAGACATGTTTCTCGCCACCATGAGCCATGAAATTCGCACACCGCTGAATGGCTTATTGGGCATGTTGGAATTATTAGATATGTCTACCTTAGACGTGGAGCAAAAACGAACACTTGAAATTGCGCGTGACTCCGGGCGTGGTATGGGGCGCATTATTGATGACATTCTCGACCACGCCAAAATTGAATCCGGCAAAATGGAAATTCTGCTGGAACCGGTCTCTATCGCACAATTACTCCCGCGCATCGCCAATGCTTATCATGGCATAGCCAGCGTCCGCGATGTGGTGTTACGGTATTTAGTGGATAGGCGCATCAGCCCCGCAGTCAACACCGACGGGTTGCGCCTTACACAAATTTTAGGCAATTTCGTCAGTAATTCGCTGAAATTTACCAGCAAAGGTTACGTTGAAATTCGCGCCGATCTGGTGAAACAGCAAGATGGTATTGAAACGATATGCTTCTCTGTAAAAGATACTGGTATCGGTATTTCTGCAGAAGCGCAAGCCCGCATGTTTCAACCTTTTTCACAAGCCAGTGCCGATACCACCCGTCTCTATGGTGGCACCGGCTTGGGCTTGGCAATATGCCGCCGTTTGACCGAAATGATGGGGGGCAGTATAGGCATAGAGAGCACGTTGGGCATGGGCACGACCATGAGCGTCACCCTCTCTTTCTCTGTGGCTACCGCTGCAGTAGGGATCGTATTGCCCGTCGAGCAAACAACGCAAGCCACTCCAACATCGGTTACTGCGATTGCCCCGACAGATGATGCCCCGTTAGTATTGGCGGTGGACGATCACCCCACCAACCGCTTGCTGCTAAAGCGTCAATTGAACGTACTGGGCTTGCGCGCCGAAACCGCGACCGAAGGCCAAGAAGCCCTAAGCATGTGGGAGAGCGGCGCACTCGACAAATATGCCATGATTATCACCGACATTAACATGCAAGGGATGGACGGCTACACCTTAACGCGAGCGATTCGCGAGGCCGAGGCAAAGCAAGGTCGCCCGCCCATTCCTATTCTTGCATGGACGGCCAATGCCCTATCCGATGCGGTGGAAAACTGCCTCGCAGCGGGCATGAATGATGTGTTGCTTAAGCCTTCCGAGCTGGGCAAACTGAGATCCATGTTGAAGAAGTGGCTACCCAACATCCCCTCTATATCCGATGCGTTGCAACCCGGCTATGTCCCCATCAAAATCATCGCTGAAGCTGCACGTTTGGCAGGCCACGCGGTCACCAGCCAAGCAAGCGCAGCCCAAAATGAGGCTCAAACCGGTGGTGATCAAACCGTGATCGACCATAGTGTTTTGATTGAAGCATTGGGTGGCAATGAAAAAATGGCTGCGGAATTATTGCGCCACTTTTATAAAGGACTCGTCGGTCGCGTAGAAAAATTGCAAGCAGCTTTTCAAGCGGAAGATTTAGCGGCGATACAAGCTGCCAGCCACCAATTTAAGGGAGCGGCCGCAATGGTCGGTGCGAACGATCTGGCTGCAATATGCCAGCTTATTGAAACCGCTGCTAAAGAAAAAAATAGTGGCGCATTGTCTGCATTGAGTGAGCAATTTTTGAGCGAAGCAGAACGGGTGCGACAGTACCTAAAAATAATTAAGTAAGCCTTGATTATCCAGCCGCCTCAAATATGTGCAGCTAAATGGCGCAATAAATACTCATGGAAGTGCCGCAAGCCATCTTCTGTTGGCGATTGATAAGGGCCAGACTCCTCAATCCCATGTTGGTATAAATATTTGCGCCCTTGGTGAATCTTCTGACAAATAATATCGTCTTCTTTAGCCGTTTCTTCGTATGCCGCTTTTTCTGCAGCAATAAAATCGCGCTCGAATAAAACAATATCTTCTAAATAGTAATACTCCGCGATATGCGTGCAGGCACCCGTCCCATTGGGAATAACTGAGCTGACCACCAATGTGCCGGGATACCACTCCAGCATAATATTCGGGTAGAGCGTGATCCAAATTGCGCCAAACCGAGGCGTAACACCGTTGTAGTAGCGCAACACCTGCTCTTGCCATGCACCATAAAGCGCGCTGCCGGCCTTCTTCAAGCCACACTTGATGCCGACTGTTTGCAAGCTGTATTCTGCGCCAAACGACCAATTTAAATTATCGCAATCGACAAACTTTCCCAGCCCAGGATGAAAGGTGTCCACATGGTAATCCTCTTGGTATGCCTCGATAAAAGTCTTCCAATTAAATGCATACTCGGTGCTCTCCACGCGATCTAACATATAGCCAGAGAAATCGAGTTCGCTCAAAGCGGGCATATTGGAAAGGGCTTGGGTGATATCGCGCTTACCTGCAAACAACAAACCATTCCAACTTTGCAACGGCGTTTTGCTTAAATGCAGACAGGGATTTTCTGGAAAACGCGGCGCACCTAGCATCTTCCCATCAAGCTGATAGCTCCAATGATGCAGCGGGCACACAATATTTTTTGCCGTGCCGTGCCCTTCCAGCATAACTGCTTGGCGATGGCGACAAATGTTGGATAGCAGCTCTACCCCGTTCTGGTTATGCACCAGCACACGGGCATTGTTCAATTGACGCGGCACATAAAAATCACCCAAGCTGGGCACCAACAATTCATGTCCAACGTAATTAACCCCTTGATCAAATAAAACATGTTGTTCCACCTCCAATATTTTTGGATCAAAATACCAACGTAACGGTGGTTGAATAGGCGGTTTAACGAGTTGATCTGTATCGTCGATTATCGACTGTGCGATCTCGGACATACCCACATCTTCCTTATCAAAAAGTGAATATCAGTGAGGAAAAATCGCCCGAATTGTCCCTTAAAATTTTGTGCGGGGCAACCAAAAAATGTTATCGTGCATCAACAGAAAACTGCACCAGCATTCTATAAAACAACGCGCCTTTCCTTGACACCAGCGGCAATATCCCTATAATGCGGACTTCATTTTTTGCGGGAATAGCTCAGTTGGTAGAGCGATACCTTGCCAAGGTATAGGTCGCGAGTTCGAGTCTCGTTTCCCGCTCCAGATCACCGGGAAAGCACCTCAGTTTTGTTGAAAACAAGGTGCTTTCCCTTATTTTTTCGTTGTGCAATGACCCGCATGGCGGAGATCAAAGGTGTCTCTAAACAATTTAAATTCCTAAGCCAGACAAGGCGCGAGCAAAAAATGGCGACGACGCATATGTTTGATATGCTAGAAGTCATTTTTTGCAAGCAACACAGTATGGCAACGGAGGTTTAAATTTTAGATATGCCCTTAAGTATGGCGGAGTGGCAGAGTGGTCATGCAGCGGCCTGCAAAGCCGTGTACGCCGGTTCGATTCCGACCTCCGCCTCCAATCGTGTAATTTATTAGCCGCAGAATTTTGCGGCTGATGTAATCGCTGTCATCGGGGCGTAGCGCAGCCTGGTAGCGTACTTGGCTGGGGGCCAAGTGGTCGGAGGTTCGAATCCTCTCGCCCCGACCATCTCACCTGAAATTGAACCAACTTTAGAATTGAACCTGTTTTAGTGATAACAACTTTATCGCGCGTTCTTTTTTTCTTCTTCCGCAACAAACCTTCCATCATTTTCACGCACCAAACACATGCACTATGCTGGTGCGCCGCACTTATTTACAGCACGCTTCCCCGTCAGGATTCCCGCCAGCCATTCTAATATGCTGATTTTATATATCTAATAGATTGGCACAAGTATTGCTAAATACAGATGAATAGTTATAGGTAATCGCCATGCATGAAACCAAATCAATTTGTTGTTACTGCGGAGTCGGGTGCGGAGTCATCATCAGCACCGACACGTCAGATACTCGAACCGCCAAAATCACTGGTGTACGTGGCGACCCCGATCATCCCGCTAATTTTGGGCGGCTTTGTACTAAAGGCTCGACCCTGCATCTAAGCACGCATGAGGAAATGCGCGCCTTGCAGCCAGAGTTGCGGACTGACCGCAACGCGCCGCGCCAAGCCGTGAGCTGGGATATTGCGCTAGATAATGTGGCGGATAAATTCGCCAATATTATTCAACAGCATGGGCCAGATGCGGTCGCGTTTTATATTTCTGGGCAACTGCTGACCGAAGATTATTACGTCTTCAACAAACTCGCTAAAGGTTTAATCGGCACCAATAACGTCGATACCAATTCGCGCTTGTGCATGTCGTCCGCCGTGGCGGGGTACAAGGCCACGCTGGGCATGGACGCGCCACCCGGCTGCTATGAAGACATCGATCACGCGCAATGCATTTTTATTGCGGGTTCGAATACCGCGTTCGCGCATCCAATTTTATTTCGGCGCATCGAAGATGCACGCAAAAAAAATCCCTCATTAAAAATGATCGTGGTTGACCCACGTCGCACCGATACCGCCAGCATGGCCGATTTGCATCTGGCGATTTTGCCCGGCACCGATGTCGCGCTATTTAACGCCATGCTGCATGTCATGCTGTGGGAGGGCTGGTGCGATCAACAATATATCGCCGCACACACCACTGGTTTCGAGGAGCTCAAAGCCACGGTGAAAAATTTCACGCCACAATTTGCGGCAGACATTTGCGGCATTGCCGCAGCAGATATTGTGCAAGCTGCGCGCTGGTTTGCCACCTCAGCCGCCACGCTTTCTTTGTATTGCCAAGGGCTGAATCAATCGGCGCACGGCACACATAAAAATGCCGCGCTTATTAATTTACATTTAGCCACTGCACAAATCGGTAGGCCCGGTGCTGCGCCGTTTTCACTCACTGGCCAGCCGAATGCAATGGGCGGGCGCGAAGTGGGCGGCATGGCGAATCTTTTATCCGGTCATCGCAACTTGGCTAATCCCGCACATAGAGCCGAAGTGGCGGCGTTTTGGGGCATTGCCGATGTACCCGCGAAACCGGGCAAGACCGCAGTCGAAATGTTTGAAGCGGTGCGGAGTGGTGAAATAAAAGCCATCTGGATTGCCTGTACCAACCCCGCGCAATCTATGCCGGATTTGAAATTAGTGAACGAAGCCTTGCAAGCCGCCGAGCTGGTCGTGGTGCAAGAAACCTACAAAAATACCGACACCGTGCACTATGCCGACGTGCTGCTACCCGCCACCACCTGGGGCGAAAAAGATGGCACGGTGACTAATTCCGAGCGTTGCATTTCGCGTGTGCGAGCGGCGGTTTCCGCAGCAGGTGAAGCGCGGCACGACTGGGAAATTGTGGTGGATTTTGGTAAGCGTTTAGCACAACGCTTGCAACGTCCCTCGTTGCTGGAATATTTCAACCATGAAGAAATTTTTAACGAACATCGCGCAACCACTCGCGGGCGTGATTTAGACATTACGGGCTTGAGTTACGCGCTACTGGAAAATGCTGGCCCGCAGCAATGGCCTTTTGTAACAGGTGCGGTGCAAGGCAAAAAACGCTTGTACGAAGACGGTGTATTTCCTACAGAAAGTGGTCGCGCCAATTTTGTCGACACCCCGTATTTGCCCACTGCCGAAGATACC
>JANONT010000074.1:0-4766 GCA_031420955.1 Candidatus Nitrotoga sp.
CCACATAAGTAATTTCACCCGTTACGCCACTGGCTAAATCGCTGCACAAAAACGCGGCGACGTTGCCGACTTCTTCGGTGGTTACATTGCGTTTGAGCGGGGCGTGTTTTTCGTTGTAGGCCAACAGTTTGTTAAAGTCTGCGATGCCTGCCGCTGCCAATGTTTTAATCGGTCCTGCTGAAATGCCATTCACACGTATGCCTTTACGACCCAGATTCATCGCCAGATAGCGCACGCTAGCCTCTAAGCTGGCTTTAGCTAAACCCATGACGTTGTAGTGCGGCATGGTGCGTACCGCACCCAGATAGCTCATGGTGAGCAGTGCGGCATTGCGTCCTTCCATCATCGGCAGAGCAGCTTTTGCCATCGCGGGGACGCTGTACGCGCTGATGTCGTGTGCCACGCGAAATGCTTCGCGGGTAAAGCCATCCAGAAAATCTCCGGCCAGTGCTTCGCGTGGTGAGAAGGCGATAGCGTGAACGAAGCCATCAAAACCACCCCAATGTTTTTTGAGATCAACAAAAAGCTGGTCGATTTCTTCATCACTCGCCACATCGCAGGGGAACACCAAGGTGCTGTCGAATTCCTTGGCTAAATCGGTCACCCGCTCACGAATGCGATCACCTTGATAGGTAAAAGCTAGTTCCGCGCCTTCTCGGTGCATGGCTTGTGCTACGCCATAAGCGATAGAGCGGTTGCTGATGAGTCCCGTAACTAAAATGCGTTTGTTTGCCAAAAATCCCATGTTATTCCTCTGAATATAAATGATGTGCGATGCAGGCCGCGATTATAACCGAGCCTATTCCAATTGCTGAAAAAACGTAGTCTGTGAGGGCTAGTCTATTATCTTGCGGCGCACTAAGAATGATTGACGCAATTTTTTGCATCCAATAGGATGGACTAACTTAAAATTGGGTGCGGGATTTGACGCAGTCCTTAAATCAACGATAGATAATGAAAAAATTAATTTACGCCATTATTTTTGCATTATTGCTGACCGCTTGCGCTTCGGTGGAAGATGGGCGTACCAGTCGTCCCTACGCGCCTGTGGCCAAGCATGGGGCGCAGCCAGCGGTGGTGAATTACGCACACAGCTTAATCGGCATTCCGTATAAATATGGCGGGGTTTCACCCAGCACGGGTTTTGATTGCAGCGGATTTGTGAGGCATGTTTATGGCAAAAAAGCGGGAATTGACTTGCCGCATAACGCGAAATTAATTAGCCAGCGCGGCAGTCAGATTAGTCGACATGAACTCAGGCCAGGTGATTTGGTTTTTTATAACACGCTTGGACACGACTACTCGCATGTGGGTGTTTATATCGGGGATGATAAATTTATTCATTCCCCCTCGTCCGGTAAAAAAGTACACATTGTAGATATGCAAATGGCTTATTGGAAAAAACGCTTCAATGGCGCGCGCCGACTACTGTACTGAAACGACAAGCCACATACCCTAGCGCAATCGTATACAATTCAGCAGTGTTTTTACGGGAATCATTCACTCAGTAATGCTGGAAATTCGCAATCTTACCTGCACTCGTGGGGATCATCTTTTATTTTCAAATTTAAACTTCACCTTGTCCGCTGGCGAGCTTTTGCAGGTGCAAGGAGTCAACGGTAGTGGCAAAACCACTTTGTTGCGTACCTTGTGTGGCCTAGTTGTACCCACCGCAGGACAAATCGATTGGCATGGAAAAAACATCCGTGATCTCGGCGAGGAATATTATGCCGAGATGATTTATCTCGGACATTTGAATGCCATTAAAGATGAGATGAACGCGCTTGAAAATTTGCAGATTAACGCAGGGCTAGCAGGGTGCGAAGTGAATGATGAGCAAATGCGGGCGGCCTTGCAGCGTATGGGTTTGCGCGGGCGCGAAACTTTGCCCGTTAAGGCGTTGTCACAGGGGCAGTCGCGGCGGGTGGCGCTAGCGCGTTTGTTAATCGGACATTTTCCACTGTGGATATTAGATGAGCCGCTGACTGCATTAGATGTGGGCGCGGTGGGGCTGATACAAGATTTAATCGGCGAGCATTTGGCCAACAGCGGCATGGTCATTTACACCACGCACCAGCCGCTGGAAGTCACTGGGGTGAATACGCGCAGGCTGCTTTTGTCATGAATTCTCAGCTAATCGCGCAGCAAAAATCAGGTGCTGATCTGTCATTAACTCGATTGTTAATATTGGTGATCCGGCGCGATTTGGTGTTAGCTATGCGCCGCCGCGCCGATGTTTTAACAACATTAATTTTTTTTGTGATAGTGGTCACCTTGTTTCCATTGGGTGTGGGGCCCGAATTAAATCTGCTACGCACGATGGCTCCCGGAACGTTGTGGGTGGCGGCATTGCTGGCTTCTATGCTGTCATTAGGCAGATTATTTTCTGCTGATTATTTAGATGGCACATTAGAGCAAATGATGTTGATCCCGCAATCGTTATCCGCATTGGTGTTGGGTAAAATGGCGGCACATTGGATGGTGTCCGGATTACCACTGGTGTTGATGGCACCCGTGTTGGGTTTGCAATTTGATATGTCCGCCGAGGCATTAGGGATATTAATTTTAAGCCTGTTGATGGGCACGCCCATACTCAGCATGATAGGCTCAATCGGCGCAGCGTTAACTTTAGGCTTGCGTGGTGGCGGGGTGCTGGTGTCGTTATTGGTTTTACCTTTGTGCATCCCCGTGCTGGTGTTTGGCGCGGGCGCAGTCGAGGCGGTGACCAGCGGCATTAGCCCCGTGTCGCATTTATCATTGCTGGGCGCGTTGCTGCTGCTGGCTTTTGTTTCTACACCGTGGGTGACAGCCACGGCTTTACGAATTTCAATGGAGTGAATGTTGGCGATTAATTGGTTTAAATATTCTGCACCTAGCACTTTTTATGGCGCGGCTGGGAAAATGATTCCGTGGTTTGCGGGCGCATCCGCGATACTTTTTATAGTCGGTTTGTACATGGGTTTTTTTGTCGCGCCTACCGATGTGCAGCAAAGCGAGGCGTATCGCATTATGTTCATTCATGTGCCAGTGTCTATTTTATCCATGATTATTTATTTAATTATGGCGGGCTACGCCGCGTTGGGATTGATTTTCAACACGCGCTTATCGGCCATGATGGCAAGCGCCCTAGCCCCGACTGGCGCGCTGTTCGCCTTTCTTTCACTGTGGACGGGCGCGTTGTGGGGCAAGCCGATGTGGGGCGCGTGGTGGGTGTGGGATGCGCGCTTAACCTCGGAGTTGATCCTGCTATTTTTGTATTTGGGATTTATTGCCTTACATGCGTCGATAGATGATCCGCGTCGCGGAGATCGTGCCAGCGCGCTGTTGGCAATCATCGGCTCGGTGAACGTACCGATTATTTATTTCTCGGTGAAATGGTGGAATACATTGCATCAAGGTGCGACTATTAAACTGAGTGGCACATCCATGCACGTTGCCATGCAGCAGAGTTTGTTGACGATGTTTTTGGCATGTTGGCTGTTCGCTATTACCATGGCACTATTGCGAGTACGGAGTATTATTTTAGAACGCGAAAGAAATAATCAGTGGGTGATGGATTTAGCCGAGATTAAGAAATAATGCTGAAAAAATGAATGGGACTAAACAATGAACTGGAGCGAATTTTTTGCCATGAATGGCTACGGGTTATACGTGTGGGGATCATACGGCATGGCCATGTTGGTTTTTATCATCGAAACGGCGATGGTTCGCCATCGGCGAACGCTGATTTTGCAGCGGTTGCGGCAGATGCGCGATACCGCAGAGAACGTGTAATACGAAAATATTTAAGGGAAAAAAATGAAGCCTAGGCAGAAAAAAACCATCATCATTATAGGCGCGCTCGCGGTGGTAGGCGTGGCGGTCGGCTTGGTGATGAACGCATTAAATAGCAACATCAGCCTGTACTTTACCCCCACCCAAGTATTCAATAACGAAGCCCCGCAAGGGCGCGGATTTCGGGTTGGCGGCTTGGTCGAAGAGGGCAGTGTGCAGCGGCAGAGCGATGGCCTGACTGTACATTTCAGCATCACCGATACCGCCAAAATTATACCGGTGGTGTATAAAGGATTTTTGCCGGATTTGTTCAAAGAAGGTAAGGGTGTAGTGGTACACGGCAAGCTAGAAGGCGGCGGCATATTCCGCGCCGATGAGGTGTTAGCCAAGCATGATGAAAACTACGTTGCACCAGAAGCGGCTTATGCCTTAAAGCAAGCGGGCGCGGCCAAGCAAGTAGATGCGTTAAAGCAGACGGAAAAAGCAACAGAAAAAGCAGCACCAGTTGTTGCGACACCTGTTCAAAAATAAGATACTCAAAAATCAGTACGAGCCATTAACATTAAAGCCGAGTATGGGAGGGGTAGTAGCAGTGTAGAGAGGGGTGAAACAGAGGGTTGTAGATTAGTTTTGGCTCCCCGACCTGGATTCGAACCAGGGACCTGCGGATTAACAGTCCGTCGCTCTACCGGCTGAGCTATCAGGGAATTGACAAGGTCGCCATAGTACTGACAGCAGGCCATTCGGTCAATAGACAGGTGCATCAAGTGTAGAGAACCCGTAATCTGTCCGTTCTTGTAACACGTAATCTGTCCGGTTTTATGATGCCCCCGAGGAGGGGCAAACATGAAACGGACGGAACTGTCACAGGAGATGTAGTGGTCTAATAAAAACGGACACCTCAATAGGATTATCATCCACCTAGAGAGGAAACAAAAATGACCAAGCAACACAAACATTACGAAGCCGCATTTAAACTGGAAATAGCCCGC
>JANONT010000075.1:0-3554 GCA_031420955.1 Candidatus Nitrotoga sp.
AAATATCTGTCACAATAAGCGCTTCGCAACAACAGAGGCCAAGTTAATGACCACATCAGCATTGAGAAGACACGATATTACTGACCGCACATGGGAGTTATTGCAGCCGCACCTGCCAGGACGAGAGGGTACATGGGGAGGTATTGCGAAAGACAACCGCACATTCATCAACGCGGTATTTTGGATACTGAGGACAGGCGCACCCTGGCGAGACTTGCCGCCAGAATATGGTGATTGGAAGAACACCCACAGGAGATTTATTCGCTGGCGCGATGCACGGACATGGGAGAAATTGCTGGAGCAACTGGTGGCCGATGCCGATTACGAATGGCTGATGATTGATGCCAGCCACATCAAAGTGCATCCTCATGCGGCGGGAGCGAAGGGGGGCAACCAAGATATGGGGCTTACAAAAGGGGGCTCAATACAAAGCTGCACCTGGCCGTGGATGCGCATGGTATGCCGATCCGAGTACTTATCACGGCAGGTACCACAGCAGATTGTACGCAAGCTGGCAAACTCATTGAGGGCTTGACGGCAGAAAATCTGTTGGCTGACAAAGGGTATGACAGCGACGCGATCATTGCGCAAGCGGTCGAACAAGGCATGAAAGCGCAGATTCCGCCCAAGAGAAATCGAAAGGAACAACGGCACTATGACAAAGAACTGTACAAATTGCGACACTTGGTGGAAAACGCGTTCCTGCATCTCAAAAGATGGCGGGGCATTGCCACCCGCTACGCAAAATGCAGTGCGTCATTCTTGGCTGCTGTTCATATTCGCTGCATCGCCCTGTGGGCGAATATCTCGTGACGACACCATCTAATGACAGCCCATAAAAAAGCCGAGAACACGACCAATGCGGCAACGGGCTGGTTGTAAATTAACGAAGCACTCAATGTGCCAGCCAGTATAAAGCTGGCGACCAAACCAAATGCCAGTAAGGATGCCAGGCTGTGTGTTTTACATGACTCGACAGTGTGGCTGTCCGATTTCTTTTGCGGACGATCAGATGCGGCGATGAAAATATTAGTCAACTGGTTGTGGATGTTTAATATTGCTTCATTAAATGCAGTTATCCCTCAATAAAAATTAATTGATATGGAACGTACATTCAGCAGAGCAGTCTTGCCACAAAAAATTCTCGCTGTGCTACCGCTGACTTTATTTTTCCCGGTTGGGATAATTTACATTGGCGTTTTATTTTTCGCACTCAGCTTGATATTGGCGGGCGAGTATCGCGCCAAATGGCGGAACGTAAAATCCAGTCTAATGTTTTGTCCCATTATCGGCATGACGGTGGTGACCTGTGTTATCGGCGTGGCAGGAAATCGCCCACAGGATGGCTTTTGGAATGGATTTGCGCATTATCAGATTTATCTTTTTCTGCTTCTGTTTATCAGTGTCGGGGCAGGGGAATGGCAACGCAAAGCGGTCAATGTTTTCTATATCGGCGCGATATATGGCGCGACATTGTTTTATTTAAATATGTTGGGGATATTGCCAGACGTAACGCCCTTTAAGAGCTATGTCAATTACGCAGGCAATAAGTCGATTTTGCTGGGCATTTTATTAGCCATCGCAGCCGCGTGGATGTTGTATGAAATGACGGTTTCAGAATATCCTGAAGAGCGATGGAAAAGAATCGTCGCATTTATTTACGTGACTGTTGCTTTATTGTTGTTAACGAAAACACGAACTGCGGTTTTGATATTTTTTCTGTTAAGCTTTTTAATGCTGGCACGTCAAATGGTATATGTGCGTCGTCAAATTCTATTTATGCTTGTCGTCCTTATTTTTTCAGGGATTGTGATGCAATTTTCTTCCACATTGCTATCGCGCATCGAAGGAACAAAAAATGATTTGGAGGCGTTTACTCAGGGTGCCAGGGTCAGTGGTCATGGCAATCGCCTGGAAATTTTAACAGCTACTTCCGAGATGATCCGAGAGCGGCCTTGGTTGGGCCATGGAATCGGCAATTGGGCAACACTGTACGCCGAACGTGCATCTTGGTCGCACACTGCGGGGATGAGCACCCCCCATAATGAATATTTACTTTATGCAGCAGAGATGGGTGTACTCGGGTTGGCTGCATTGCTTTGGATATGGGTAACGCAACTGTTAGTAGCGAGGAAAATGGGTGGTCATCATGGTATGTTGCTTGGGATGCTGGGCATTGCATTGATAGTGGGCGGAATGTTCAATGCAGTTCTGCGTGACTTGGTATTTGGCATGCCGTTCATGCTATTGCTAGCGATTCCTTTGGCAGGTGTGCGACGAACTTAACTATGATCCACACTTAAGGATCCACACTTAAGCGCGTCGTTTTGCAATAAACAGAAATTGCTTAGTCCAAAAATCTCGCCAGCCTGGCAATGGCAGGAGTATCCCCATCAACTTGCGTATGTCTCGAATGCGCAGTCGCTCAACTTCCTGCACTGCAAACCCTGCGCTGGCCAACATGCTTATCGCTGAACGACGCGTATAAAACCGTAGGTGCGTCCTATCTAAAATGCCTTCGTCAGTGTAATTAAAGTGCCCGAAAAGTAGCGGGACACTGACCCGCACATATTGCAAATTGGGCAGCGAAGTAATCAATAGCGCATTGGGGCGCAGTAATATGCTCAGGTTTTCCAGCGCTTGCTGCGGGTCACGCAGATGTTCCAGCACATCCAGACAAAGCAACACGTCGATGGAATTTGGCGCGACATTGGGTAGTTGCTGCTCGATATTTATTTGCTCAATTTGATTGAGTTTGGCGTACAAGGGTGAATCCAGCTTCATCAATTCAGCGCCTGCCAACCAGGCATCCGGGCGATGCTCCCGAATCAATGCCAGTGTTCCGCCAGCGCCACAGCCTATTTCCAGTATTCTCAATGCGCCTTCAGGCAAATGGCGCAACACTTCGCTGCGCGCATGTCGATAATAATTATCTGGAAGCTTGGATAGAGGCTCGTTAGACATGGTGTTAGTGCGATGGATTACGATTTATCGATGGACGTGCGCGATAGCGTAACACGCCCATGCAGCGTCCGGCACTGCGTGCGGCGCGGCGCGTATCCAGCAGAAGCAGTCGCAGCAAAGTTTCCGCACTGGCGGCCAGCGCGTATCCAGAGCGTTGCAACAAGGTGGGTAAGCGGCCAAAGTGCTTCAATCGAAAATAAAATTTTGATTGGATGTGATGGAAGCCACGGATGTATTCTGAGGACTGTGGGCGTGCGCCACCAACCGAGCCACGCGAGTGGTGTGAGACTTGAATACGCGGATCCAGCACTAACGAACCTGCGGACTGACTTAAGCGCAGACACAAATCATCATCTTCGTAATACAAAAAAAATGTCTCATCAAAACCTGCAATTTTTTCTATCGCGTTACGGCGTATCAACATACAGGCACCGCAAATAAAGCCAACACAGACTGGTGCATCTGCTCCGGGGCCGCGTGATAACCAGGCGGTAGAGGCCCACCGATAATTAATTTCAAGCTGCCCTCGCCGTCCAGGCTGATATTGCGCGATCTATTGCCCGCGCCTTCAGTACGCGCGCGTCGGCGTC
>JANONT010000076.1:0-6280 GCA_031420955.1 Candidatus Nitrotoga sp.
ATATTAAAATAAGGCGCATGAAAATTTAAGTTTAAGTTTAAGTAGAAATATTGTGCGGCGATTATATAGCCTTAAGTGGTCTTAATGTTGTTAGGCAATCCCGCAAAAGTTAAGTTAGACTGTTGCGGTTATTATTTTTAGTAGCAATAAATTCAAAAACCACAGGAGATCGCAAATGAACACAAAGTTAACACGCAAAAAATTGTTGTTGGTAGTCTTGGCCGCCTTAGGGGCAGCGAGTATGCCAGCCGTACAGGCGGCGGATGAGCAGGACGTAATAAAGTTATCGGCAGACGTAGGCCTAGGCTATGACAGCAACGCCTATCGCACACACAGCGAAAACTACGTTGATCCTTCGGCTTTCGTTCAGCCGCAAACACCCATAATTCAATCTGGTTTTTTTGTACCGTGGGATGTGCGTGCAAAATATGCATCGGATAAAGAATTGGGGGCGAGCCTGGCTGCAAGTGCGGCAGCAGATGGCCGTAATTATTTGGGCTCTGATTTAACCAATGCCAACGAATTTAAGTTAATAGGCCGTTTGGGCATGAACAATTTAATGGCGCGCGATGGCGGTCGTAGCGAAGCCCTGTATGTTGGCGGGTTGCTGGGTCGAGTGGATAATTTTAATTACGATCCCGATACAGGCAAAGCAAGGCTGGTTGGCCCTGCGGACGACAGGAATATCTCCAATCGTGACAGCTATACCACATTGGGTTTAGAGGGTAATTACGACAATGAGCTAGGTGACATTCGATATGGGGTAATGGGTGTGCTGGAAGAGCGCACACATGACGACCCTGTGGTAAGCGACCATTACAGCAATACTTACATGCGCGTTGGCGGCAATGTGGAGGCCAAAATCATGGCGAGCAGCCGCTTAAAAGCAACTTACCTGCACACCATCCGTGATTTCAAAGAACGCAATGCGCGCGATTTAACAGGCAGTCGTCCTAATGCTAATGGTTTGCTGGAGAGGTCTGACAATAGCTACCGCCTCTCTTTGCGAAATAAGATTGGCGCAGACGCGCTGGTATATCTGGACTATGGCTTGACTACGCGCACTGATAATTTTGTGGGCTATGATAACTTTACTGAGAATAAATTTGGAATCCGGCTGGATTACGCGCCTGGAGAACAATGGCGCACACGTCTTGCGTTAACCTGGGCGGATGTTGATTATGACAACGCACTGGCCTTTAATACAGCGGGGCAGGCAAAGTTAACTGAAACCAACGTGGATGCAAGCATTAAAACGGAGTACGAATTCAACAAAGATCAATCCGTGTGGGTAGGCCTTGAGCATGAGGTCGTTAACACCAACGACCTTCGTTACGACTACGCGCGTAATCAGTTTATGGTGGGATCAAGACTGAAGTTTTAAGTCTGAACCTTTAAAATAGGAAGGCTTGGTTCTTTTATAAAACATGGGGTGCGCGTCACCCCATGTTTTTTTTCGCCCAACTATTCAACTATCCAACTAGGTGAGAGAGCAAGATTGAGCAGCTCGTAATAATTAGAATTGAAATTACAGCTTACCGCTGTAAAAATCACACCCCAACACACCCGCTCCAGCGGAGCGCAAGCCCTTGCGAATGATCGTTTTTGAATCGCCTTTTTTTGCTTGAACATGATCTTGCAGCGCCTTTAAATCCGCCGCATTCACCAAACCATTTTCTTGCACATCGGCTGCTGCTATACAAAACAATGATCGCTGACCCGTCAAGTAAGCATTCAAAGCATTGACATCCGCCATTTCAACTTTGCCGTTACCATCCACATCGCCGGGTAAATATTGGTAACGCTCGCGGGTATAAAACAAGCGGCACTTGGGAAACCCGGCGCACTCGCCTATTTGATACGTTCCCCCGTTGGATACTTGAGCAAAAGCTTCAAGCTGCGCTTCTGCCGCCAGCCTATTTTCAACGGTGGTTTTGGTGCCCTTAACCTTTTCGCTGGCTGTGGCCACCTGGCAAGTGGTGCGTTTATCCAAGACGGCTTTTATATCGTAGCGCGGCGCACCCGCATCGTTGCGGGTTATATCGGTAGCATTCACCGGCCATCTATAGCCATATGTATTCGTCTTCAGCGCGATGATGCCTGCGCCATCAGAATAGGCAAAATAGCTGGCAGCAGTTAAACGCCCAATCTCTGGGGCTTGCAATGCGCTTTGCGGTGTGAAGTGCAGCGTGGTGATATAGCTGGCGGTGTGTCTATCTTGCGGGCGCAAGCGATCTATATTTTCTAGCCGAAAAACATCCGTTCTGCCATCGCCCTCAAACACACAGGCAGGTGCAGTGGGATGTTGCTTTTGTAAAAATTCAGCATGTGATTTATGCGCTTTGCTGAATAAATACGCGCTGTGTGAATTATCCGGCTCTTTAACAACCAGCATCGCTTCGACGTTATAGCGCGCAAACAGCGCCTCCATGCCCGGCACAGCCATTTCACCACACAGCCTGTTGGCACATTGCTTGGGATATTCAAAGTTGATAATTTCGGGGGGTGGCAAGCCGTGGCGCAGTGCGGACTTGATCGATTTTGGCTCGGCGATACGCCAAATAGCAGGGCGATAATCTGCGGCAGGATTGACCACTTCATCTATCCAAATACGATCCGCACCTTTGGCAAGACAGGCCGCGCTGGCTGCTGTCGCCAGCAAAGAGTGATTAGGTGCTTGACCCAACTCGCCCGACACCAAGCCGCATTGTGTCTTGTTGGCACTACGCGTAAAGCGCGCACAAGCGTGAATCGATTTAATGTTGCTGCCCGCATCGGCCAGATAAATGGTGCCAGGGTTGCTGGTCGCTGTCGGATTTGCCCCTGGCACGATCGCAATGTCTTCCGCATCACGCGGGCCGGCACCTGGCAAAGCCGGATCGCCTATTACCAACGAATGATCGCGATGTGTAGACAACAAAAGTAGATTGGGTTTGTTTTCTTCGTGCGCCCACAGCACGGGTTGATTGTCCTTATCTAAAAATCCGGCTAAGGCAATACCGGAAATTTCATTCGCTTTATGAGCGAAGCGGGAGTCATCTGACAACTTAGCGCGGATTTCAACCAGGGGTGGGTCTATAACACAACTGTTGCTGGGCGCGGCATGAGCCGCCCCAGACACATGAGCCGCCATAGACGGAAAGAATAAGCAAAATGCGATGAGGGCGATACGCTGCATAGCGGCGATGCGCCTATTAATAATCCACATCCGCTTTGGCGGCTATTAACGCAACTTCAGACACGCCTGCAACCGCACTGATTTCCGTTACCAGTTGGTTGGCATTTTTATTTCTTTTTAACGAAATGTCATACGTTAGCAGCATGGTTTCGCCATCGCCCGATGCTTCCATATTTAATAAATTATGCCTGCTGGCGTACGTGTTCATTTTTTCGATATACGGCTCGCTGTCGGCATCACCTCGGAATACAAAGCGCAATAGAAATTCGCTTTTGTACGTTGCGCCAAAGTTTGTCCAATACAAGCCAAAAGCAACCAACATAATGAAGCCTGTGCCGACCAATGCCACCAGGTAATTACTGGTACCCGCAGCCATACCCGCAGCCAGCGAGGCAAAGATAAACGCGGTGTCTTTGGTATCCTTAACCACCGTGCGGAAACGAATAATGGACAGCGCGCCAACCAGCGCGAACGCACGCGCCAAGCTGCCGCCGATAATCATCATCACCACCGCCACAATCACCCCTACAAACACGATGGTGTGAGCGAATGATTGCGAATATGAAAGCCCCTTATGCGTTTTGGAATACACCATCGACACCATCACACACAATACGCACGCCAAAACCAAATTTGTCAGAATCTCTGGTAGAGAATAAGAAGACGCACTGCTGGTAGATTTGAATAAATCCTCTAAAAAAGAAGAGGAGCTAAACGCGGGTGGGCTAACGGGCTGAGCACCAAAAGCGGCGGGATTAAAAGCGGGTGGCGCGCTAGCCGCTTGGACAGTTGAAGTTGGGTTCATAAGGTAATAATATTTAAAATTTAAACGTCGGTAATACTAACACAAAATGTACGGTAAATTTTTAACGCCGCCCAGCAGGCTGACCTTGGGTGGTTCGCTCAATCGTCCGGGTTGTTAACCATGCCCCATGTTTCCATGCCCCGACAAATTTTGGAAAGCGGCACGCGCTTCAACTCAAAATTTTGCACCACGCGATGAAACCATGGCGGTATTTGATGAGAAAATTTAACTTCCATCACGGTATAACCCGGCAAAAAAATCCGCCTATGCGCCCCTGCTTCGGGGAACATACTTTGCGTTTTTGTGGCCGACAGCGTGTCATCAAAGGTCAGGCGAAAGTCTTGGCTAAAGCGGCTGACATAAGGACGGCGCATATATTCGATCAACAATACCGGCTCTAATTTTTTGCGTTGCAGCTCATATTCAAAACGTTCGCGCAACGAACCCGTCGGAATACAGTGCAATATTTTTTCTGCCACCTGCTGCTCGCCCACCTCAAACTTTTGCTCTTCACCGCGCTCCAGCCCAATACGCCGTTTAAAAACACGTTGGCTATAACGCCCTTTTAATTCCAGAAATATTTTGCTGTTGATGGTGGGCACGCGGTCATACGTCCGCAAACGAAACTTGGTGCGCACTTTAACGCCCTCTACTTTGTCGTAATAATTGGTGTATTCGGGATCATCAAAATACAAGCTCCGCACAAAATATTGCCGCCCCGGAGACTTCGCCACAAAGGGATCAAGCTGGATGAAATGTCCTAACTCGCGCTCGATTTCATCACGCAAACCTTTGGGCAAAATGTATTTAAATTCGTAGCGCAAAAACTCTTGCTGTGCGGCGGTATTCAACAAAGCGCGTGCCGCATTGGCGGTGTCTTGAAATTTTGGCGCAGCCTCCTTGGGCGCAGCTTGCACTGGCGCAGGGATAGGCTGCAAAGGCTTTGTTTCATCAGTCATAGCTATTTCCATTTACGTTAAGTAATTAGCTTAACATTTTTGATGAGCTACACGGTGTATGTCAAGCACGAATTTTGGTCGCCCCTGCAAACAGCCCGCCCAGCAAGGCCATCACCCACACAATGGCCGCGCCAGCAGGCAGGTCAAACCATGTTGAAAACAGCAAGCCCAGCGCGTAACCCGCGATGCCAATAGCAAAAGCGCAATGCATCCGCCACTTGCGCATACGATAGGTGGCCAGTGCAGGCACGATCAAACTGGCGAACACCAGATACACGCCCACCAGTTGCACTGAGGCGGTTACGGCCAGCGCGAACAGACTATAAAACCCCACATTGTGCTGGCTCAAACGGCTCCACCGCCACAGCGCGAGCAGCACCATCGTCAGCAACGCAGTTGCCATCAACTGCACATTACCCACCCACAAAATTTGTCCGACCAACATGTCGCGCAGATGCTCGTCCGCATGTGTATCGCGACTCATCAGCAAAATACCGCCACTGGCAGCCAATACAAAAATCAGGCCGATACACGCTTCTTTTACTTCTGCTAAGCGATGCTCAATCCACGCCAACAAGGCCGCGCCGCACAGCGCGCTGCTGGCCGCGATTAGCTGTACGAGCAAGGGTTGATTGGCGTAGCCTAATAGCATGGCGATCATCACGCCCAATCCAGCAATTTGCGCGACGGCCAGGTCAGCAAAAATCACCCCGCGCTCCAGCACTTTTATGCCCAGCGGAATATGCGTGAGCAGCACCAGCAAGCCTGCCAGCAGCGCGGGCAAAAGAATACTAAGTTCTATGTTATTCATTGCAAGCCCGCCAACATGCGCGCAATCGTGTCATCAAACAGCGCGAATAAATCCCCCGCCTGCGGCGAGCCGCCCACGGTAAAAGGCAAAACCACCACCGGAATGTTGGCGCGTTGGGCGAGCCATTCGGATGATCGCCCATTTTGATACGCGGCGCGCAACACCATGCGTGCTGGATATTGTTGCAAATCGCCCAACACTTTACCCAGATGTGCCGCGCTGGATTCCATGCCGGGCTTGGATTCTAGCGTGCCAACCTGCTTTAGCCCCAGCCATGCGTTTAAATAAGGGAAGCCTTGATGTTGGACAACGATGGCCACCCCTTTAAGCGGTAATGCCTGCTGTTCCCACTTGGTGAGAGCCGCACGCCATTGCTGTTTAAACGCCGCCAGCCGCTGTTGGTAATGCGTTGTGTTGGCCGAATCAAGCTCGGTTAAACGTTGGCTGAGCGCGTCTGCGATAGGCAAAAAATTTCGCGCATCGGTCTGAATATGCGGGTTGCCCAGCGCGTGTACATCGCCATCGGC
>JANONT010000077.1:0-3969 GCA_031420955.1 Candidatus Nitrotoga sp.
ATCATCAATTCCGAAATCCATTCTTTTGTTCATGCAAGGCCGCATCTGCTCCAGTGCCAAGTGAAAGTTGATAAAGCAGAGCACCCGTTTCTGCAATACGATTCACACCTTGCCTGCCATGAAGTATTGAAGCTCCGCAGAGAAGAAGTTATCCAAGTGCTGATGAATGACACCTCCGGGCTGAAAGGCCATATCTCTGAAGCCGTTCGAGAGCAGATCATCGCCGCCGCCAAGTTCGCGCAGACGCTCACGCCAAACGAAAAGCAGCAGATTCTTGACTCGCTAACATCCTGAGGCGAATGCCGGTTTAGTTAAATGTAGTTTCTCATAACGTTGTTCACCGTCAAACCGAGCCGTGAGACGGGCGGGCGATTTTCCAAGTAATCGTAGCAATTTCTTGCCACGGTCATTACGAAGGCACGGTCATCTGAAGAAAGACCAGCGATCAATACGCCAAAAACTACTGCCTCGTTTGCTGCATCAGGGCGATTTTTTGAAAGCAGATCACCGACAGATAAAGCGCCAGAAAATTTCGATGCAAAATCATCTGCCGTCATTGATTGGTTGCGTGCGGACTTTACTGCAACATCGGCAATCTCGTTGACGTGCATCGCCTTGTTGTTGTGCTCTTTAAGTATGTCTCTTGCTGTTGTGAGTATTGGCGATAGCTGCACGATCCCTGACATAATTCCCCCCTTGGTTTATAGCCTTTCCCCATTCCATGCCCACACCAAGCACCCTTAATGCAGCCTTGGCTAAATTTGAAAAACAATCAGATAAAATCAAACAATTCTGTGGGACACTGGCGGGACACTGGCAGGTAAAAAATCAGCGAAAGCAGGAACACACCAGAATGATATAACGCTCTTAACAGATTGATTATTTTATTCTTATTTGTTTTTATGTGTTATGGTTTGCGCCTCTGGTGCGACTCATAATCCTTTGGTCCGCGGTTCAAGTCCGCGACGACCCACCATATAGAATAAGGCTTGCAGCGATGCGAGCCTTTTTTATTTTGATAGATCAATCGCTTTGACATCCCCGCCTGTCCTCCCAAATGAATTCGCTCATTCTTGTAGGATGCTTTCCTACAAAATAATAGGGAATTGTCCGATATTTTTTTCGACGCAAACGGCACAAGATGCAACCGTAGCAAAAAACGAAACGAATCATTAGCCCATTCCCAAGGAGAAAATTAATGAACACAGCACAGTTACATCAAGAAATCCAAGAAGCAAATTTGTCCTACATGTTGCTCGCACGGCAGATGATTCAAGATGACGAAGCGGGTGCGATTTTCCGATTGGGGATTAATCAGGAAATGGCGGACCTGATAGGCGGACTCAGCCCCGCCCAATTGCTCAAAATGGCAGCGTCAAACATGTTGCTGTGCCGTTTCCGGTTCGACGAAAGGCTGTTGCTGAATATGATTACGGATTACAACGAAGATCGACTCATGGCGCATACGCATAGCGCGATTTTGATGGCAAAGCGGCCTGCTGAAGCACTTGCCGCATAGCGAAAATTAATTTTTTAGGGGATGATCCATGCGTAATAAGAGTGTCGTAACCGAGGCGTATCAGATTCAATTTTCTATCGAGCTTATCAAATTAGGTGCAAGGTTACAGTTGTTGCAAGAGGAAACCGCGTTAAGCCGTGAGCGGTTGATCCGGTTGTATAAAGAGGTGCGGGGTAAGTCGCCCTCCAAAGGAATGTTGCCCTATTCGACCGATTGGTTTATTTCTTGGGCACCGAATATTCACTCATCATTATTCATGAATATTTATAAATTCATGCAAGAAAATGTGGGCAAAAACGCGATTGAAACGTTTATAAAAAGTTATCAATTGTACACAGAGCAAGTCCAAATAGATGGTGAAAAACCGGTGTTGAGTATTACGCGAGCGTGGGTGCTGCTGCGATTCTTTAACGCGAAGATGATGCAGGTGACCGAATGTAAAGAATGTGGCGGAGAGTTTGTGATTCACGCCAACGAGTTGTGCAAGCATTACTTGTGCGGCATTTGTCATGCGCCATCGCGCGCCGGAAAAAGTAAAAAGAATATTGTTGCCGCAGCCGCGACACATGACATGGGGCTGGCAATGGCGCATTAAAACAGCCCCCTGTCATTTCAAGTTTCCATCGCATCTGCCGTTACCACCCCATGTGGGGTTGTAGCGGCAATTTTTTTGGACACAAATTTTCTGTGCAGAAATGATAGTACTTTCTGTGGCTGTTTTAGCGTTGAAAAAAAACAGCCGATGCTAAATTATGCGCAATGTCCCAAGAAATTTTAAGCGACAAAATTTAATCAATAAATATAAAAACGCGGTCTGTGCTCGGTAAAAATTTCCGGCTCACAACATGCGTCATTTTAAGGAAGCTCACTTATGTTGGTGATCGTCGGATACATCATTGTTGTGCTTTCTGTATTTGGCGGATTTGCCTTAGCCGGGGGACATTTGATCAGCCTGTGGCAGCCCGTGGAATTGTTAATGATAGGCGGTGCCGGGTTGGGAGCCTTCTTGGTAGGCAACACCAGCAAGGCTATCAAGGCCACGCTCAAGGCACTTCCCAGCGTGTTGAAGGGCGGAAAATATACCAAAGGCACTTATATGGAGCTGATGGCTTTGATGTACGAGCTGCTCGGAAAAATTCGTAAAGAGGGATTGATGTCGGTCGAGGGCGATGTCGAACGCCCGCACGAAAGTCCGCTCTTCGCCAAGTATCCCAAAATACTATCTGACCATCATGTGGTTGAATTTATCACGGATTATTTACGCATTATGGTCAGTGGAAATTTAAACGCGATGGAAATTGAAAATTTAATGGATGTGGAAATCGAAACGCATCATCACGAAGCATTGGTACCCGCGCATGTGTTGGCCAAGTTGGGTGACGCGCTGCCCGCGTTCGGCATCGTCGCAGCGGTCATGGGCGTGGTACATACCATGGGTTCGGTTGGCATCCCTCCAGCAGAGCTGGGCGTGCTGATTGGCGCGGCACTGGTCGGCACATTCCTGGGAATTCTTTTAGCGTATGGGTTCGTGGGGCCATTAGCAAACTTACTCGATCAAAAAGCCGAAGAGTCCACCAAAATGTTTCAGACCATCAAGGTCACTTTGCTGGCGAATTTAAACGGCTACGCGCCCGCGATGGCGGTGGAATTTGGACGCAAGGTTTTGCTGTCTACAGAGCGTCCGGGATTTATGGAGCTGGAAGAACATGTTAAACAAAAGCGGTAGTCGGTATTTTTTAAACAATAAATAACTCACCTCCCAACAAACCACCGAAATCACTCGCATCATGGCTAACGAAGAAAAGCGACCGATCGTAATCAAGCGCATTAAAAAGGTGGCGGGTGGGCATCATGGTGGCGCGTGGAAAATCGCTTACGCAGATTTTGTGACGGCGATGATGGCCTTCTTCTTATTGATGTGGTTGCTCGGTTCGACCACGGTCGAATATCAGCGCGGCATTGCCGATCATTTTAATACTCCGCTCAAGGCCGCCTTGTTTGGCGGCTCTAGCAGTGGAGATCGCAGCAGTATTATTCAGGGGGGAGGTACGGATTTATCGCGCAGCGAAGGTCAGGTGAAATTAGGCGCACAGCCCGCCGAGAAAAAAATGGTGGACATCACCGCCATTCAGCAAGAGTTGGCGCGGCAAGAAAAGCAGCAAGAAATAGTGAAGCTCAAGCAACTAAAAAGTGACATTGAGCAGGCATTGGAAGCAGACATCAAGCTACAACAATTTAAAAAACAGATTCTGCTCGACATCACCACCGAAGGCTTGCGTATACAAATCGTAGATGAAAAAAATCGTCCGATGTTCAAGAGCGGCAGTGCCAAGTTGGAATCTTATACCAGCGAAATATTGCATGAAATCGCCCGTGCATTAAACCAGGTGTCCAACAAAATAAGTTTGTCTGGGCATACCGATGCCCAAGCGTATTCATTTGGCGAGCGT
>JANONT010000078.1:0-9245 GCA_031420955.1 Candidatus Nitrotoga sp.
TTTCAGTTAACTTTGCCTGCCCCGCTGTATTAAAGGCCAGTGCGTTGTCATAATCAACATCCGCCCAGGTTAACGCAAGACGTGTGCGCCATTGTTCTCCAAGCGCGTAATCCAGCCGTATCCCGAATTTATTTTCGGTGAAATTATCATAGCCCTCAAAATTATCCGTGCGCGTGGTTAAGCCATAGTCCAGATAGACCAGTGCGTCTGCGCCAACCTTGTTCCGTAAAGAGAGACGGTAGCTGTTGTCAGACCACTCTAGCAAGCCATTGGCGTTGTCACGATTACCAGGTAGGTTGTTTGGATCACCGGGGATTACTTTGCGAGGATTGCGTTCTTTGAAATCACGGATGGTATGCAAATAGGTTGCTTTTAAGCGGCTACCAGCCATGACTTTTGCTTCAATATTGCCGCCAAATCGGATATAAGTGTTGCTGTAATGGTTGCTCACGATGGGATCATCATGCGTGCGCTCTTCCAGCACCCCCATTACCCCGTAGCGAATATCGCCCATCTCATTGGCATAGTTGCCCTCTAATCCGAGGGTGGTGTAGCTGTCGCGGTTGGAAACATCTAAACTATCAGTGCGACCAACCAATCTTTTATCACCCGTGTCAGGGTCATAATTGAAATTATCCACACGACCCAGCAACCCGCCCACATATGCAGATTCACTACGACCACCTTCACGCGCCATCAGGTTATTCATCCCTAAACGTCCCATCAGCTTAAATTCGTTGGCATTGGTTAAATCAGAGCCCAAATAATTACGACCATCTGCGTTAGCACTCGCAGCAAGACTGCTACCAATTGCCGTGTCTGCCATGTATTTTCCGCGCACATCCCACGGCACAAAAAACCCAGATTGAATTTTTGGATTCTGCGATGGAACAAAAGCCGAAGGATCTGTATAAGCACCGCTGTGCGTGCGGTAAGCATTGCTGTCGTAACCCAGCCCCACATCCGCCGACAACTTTATTACGTCCTGTTCATCCGCTGCCTGTGCGGTTGGCAGACTCGCCGCACTTAAAGCCGCGACGACTATTAATAATAATTTTTTGCGTGTTAATTTTTGATTCATTTGTAATCTCCTAATAATTTTTAATTTACTGCCACTCAAATAACAACAATAACAACTGAGGTAGTTTAACTTAACTTTTGTAGAGTCGCCTAACAACATTAAGGGCGGTTAAGGCGATATAATCGCCGCACAATATTTCTGCTTAAACTTAAATTTTCATGCGCCTTATTTTAATATTTATTTTATTTTTTACAAGCGTGGCCGCAAGCGTTACACCCGCGCTGGCAGGCTTTGATCCGATTGATGGAACCTACGACGCACACGTTGCAACGGGGGGGCAGGTTTATCGCGTTCCGGTGGAGGTGGCGCAGGGCAAAGTAACAACCATCATCTGGCCGAATGGGGCGCGTATGCAGTTAAAAGAGGCGCGTATCCGTGACGGCAAAAGCATTGCGCAAAATGCCGAGGGCATCCACTTCATCATCAATATCAACAATCTTGAATATAAGTATGACGACAGCGATGAATTCAGAGATCGCACCGATAAAAATATATTCGATGACGAGTAGTTTTATCTCGCTTGACGGATGAGTATTTAACTGGCGATATTAAAAACATTAAATAACATTTTCCCCGCTAAAGCGAGCAGCAACAGCGCGAAAACCTTTCGCAATAAACCCATCTCCATGCGATGCGTCATTTTCGCACCCAGTGGCGCAGTCACCATGCTGGCTAACGCCACCCACAACAGTGCGGGCCCATATACCAGGCCCATGCTGGCAGCGGGCAGATTTTCCATACTTAGTCCCACAAAAATATAGCCTAGCGTGCCGCCCACCGCCACGGGGAATCCTATTGCGGCAGACGTGCCTATGGCATGACGCAGCGGTGTGTTACACCATAACAAAAATGGCACAACGATGGTGCCACCACCAATCGAGACCAAGCTGCTCAACCATCCGGTGAGTATGCCGGTAAAGGTCATGCCGACTAAACCGGGCAGTTGCCGCGCTGCTTGGGGGCGCACATTGAATAAAATTTGTGCGGCAGCGAACAACACAAACAGCGCGAAAAAAATAGCCAGTGCGGTCGGCGCGATTGCGGCCGCAAACAATGTGCCGAGCAGTGTGCCCAATAAAATGCCGGGGGTGATGGCGCGCACCACTTGCCAATTTACCGCGTGGTGCTGGTGATGTTTACGCATGCTGGCCAGCGCGGTGAAGATGATGACCGACATGGATGTGCCGAGTGCTAAGTGCATCAAATGTTCGGCATGAAAATGTTGCCGCTCAAATAATAAAAATAGCACAGGAACCAGCAACGTGCCACCGCCGATGCCAAACATGCCGCCGAATAATCCGGCGATGGCACCGAGCAATAAGTAGGCGAGTATCCACTCCATGTTAGGCTTGAAAGCGATTAATTTTTGGCCAACCGCGACACAATAAATTGCCACTCCGCCGGATCAACTGGCGTAATAGAAAGCCTGTTGCCGCGCTGCAAAATACGCAGTCTATCTAGCTGTGGATGGCTGCGTAATTCGGCCAGAGAAATGAATTTAATTTTCTTGACCAGCTGCACATCGACGTTAAACCAGCGTGGCGTTTCAGGTGTGGCTTTGGCATCAAAATATTTGCTGCGCGCATTAAATTGCGTGGCATCGGGATAGGCCACCGTAGCGACTCGCGCAATGCCAGCAATGCCTGGAATTGTGCAACCAGAATGGTAAAAGAGCACGCCGTCACCAACACTCATTTGATCGCGCATGAAATTACGCGCCTGATAATTTCGCACGCCATACCATGCCACCGATTGTTCTGGCAGCGTAGCTAAATCGTCGATGCTGACATCGTCCGGCTCCGTTTTCATCAACCAGTAGCGCATCGAAAGATTCTCCAAAAAAACTGCAACGATGAAAATTTAGGCAAAAATAATGCGGCTCAGTATTACGCTGCGCCGCATCTGAATAAAGCCCCCCGCCTGTGCCGTTGACCCAATATCTTGAACCTGGGTTCAAGTGAGCCGGTTCCCAGTTACATCAGGTATATCCGCGAGGGACACGCACAACAGTAACGTTAAGGGGCGCGGCTTAAGCTATGCTTATTGGTCCAAAGAATGATGAGCCTGACGAACACCGCAGGGGACAAACTAGAACAGATCATCTTGCTCTGCCAGAGTCGCATTGATGACCGCCTGCATGGAATTCATTCTACGCTTAAACTCACCCATGTCAAAACCTGTTCCCAGACGAGTGGACAACAGCTCGTGTGCAATATTCAGTGCTACCATAATGGCAATGCGCTCAACCGCTACTACCTTGCCGCCATCTCGAATTTCCCGCATTTTTTTATCGACATAGGTGACAGATTCGGCCAATTCTGCGCGCTGATCTTCGGGGCAGGTGACGCGAAACTCGCGATCTAAAATTGTGACATCCAAATATCCTGCGGGGGCATGGCCGGTTGGCTTGTTATTGCTCATAGCGGCTCTTCCGAAATGTGTGTCAGCAGCTTTTCAAGGCGAAGCGTGGCGGTATCAATTTTGTCATGGCAGTGGCGATTTTCGCTTAGTGTTTGAGCTAACTCCTGCCGCAAACGTAAATTCTCTGCGCGCAAACGTTGGCTCAATTGCACCAATTGAGCCAGTTTATTTTCCAGCGTGTTGAGTTCCCCTTGCATACGACGAACTATAGTTTAAAAAAGCTTGTCTAGTCAATTGCTAACGATGTGTTTTGAAGGCTGTTTGTAAATTAAGTGTCTGGCGGATACATTAACTTTTTCGCGCTTGAAATTATCAGATCAACCCAAATTTGCGAAGGTATGTTTTTTAGTGCCCCATGTTGCAGCAAGCAATCGGATAGAATGCCCCAATTCATTTATACAAACTAACTATGGTTCCTCACCTTACAACCGCGCAAAATGGCACGCTGCTTGATTTAGAGCATCGCATACTTAAGGCGCAACCTGCCATTGAGCACTGGTTTCGTTTGCAATGGTTAGAACACGCCGTGCCCTTTTATACCTCGGTCGATTTACGCAATAGCGGGTTTAAACTCGCGCCTGTCGATACCAATTTATTTCCCGGCGGCTTTAATAATTTGAATGTGGATTTCTTGCCGCTGTGTGTGCAAGCCGCACAGAGCGCGATAGAAAAAATTTGTCCCGAAGCGCGTGGCGTTTTATTGATCCCAGAAAATCACACGCGCAACCTTTTTTATCTGCAAAACGTCGCGCAGTTGGCCTTAATTCTTAAACAAGCAGGCATGAAAGTTCGCATCGGCTCATTGTTGCCGGACATCACTCAGCCCACCCAACTGGCCTTGCCAAACGGTATGCATATCACGTTGGAACCTATGCTGCGAAAAGGTAACCGCCTGCTGGTCGAGGGTTTTGATCCGTGCGTGGTGTTGTTGAATAATGATCTATCGGCAGGCGTGCCCGATATATTGAAAAACCTGGAGCAAGCTACACTGCCGCCGCTGGCAGCGGGCTGGACAACGCGTCGGAAATCGCAACATTTCAGCGCGTATGACGAAGTGGCAGCAGAGTTTGCCAGTTTGATCGATATTGATCCGTGGTTGATTAATCCTTATTTTTCGCGATGCGGCAAAATTGATTTTATGGCGCGAGAAGGTGAGGAATGTCTGGCGTGCGAGGTTGATAAAATCCTTAATAAAATACGTTTGAAATATACCGAATACGGCGTTAAAGAGGATCCGTTTGTCATCGTTAAAGCCGATGCGGGTACTTACGGCATGGGCATTATGACGGTAAAAGATGCCAGCGAGGTGCGTGATTTAAACCGCAAGCAGCGCAATAAAATGGCCGTGGTTAAAGAGGGTTTGCAGGTGTCGGATGTGTTGGTGCAAGAAGGCGTGTACACCTTTGAAAGCATCAACGAGGCAGTGGCTGAGCCAGTGGTATACATGATGGATCATTTTGTGGTGGGCGGCTTTTATCGCGTACACACCGAGCGTCGTGTGGATGAAAATTTGAATGCACCGGGTATGCAATTTGTGCCGCTGGCGTTTGATACCAGTTGCAATCTGCCCAATCCAGACGGCTCGCCTGATGATGCGCCAAATCGTTTTTATGCGTATGGCGTTATCGCTAGGTTGGCCATGTTGGCGGCAGCGGTGGAGCTGGAAAAAATGGAAGAACAGAATTGATGGCGAGGCTGCCGGGATTTTTAAAAGGCATTTGGGCAATATTAAGCCTCGTTGTTTTAAGTTTGGTTGCATGTAGTAAACCTTTGCTGTATCAGGAGCAAGGTTATGTTTTTGGCACGCGGGTAGAGGTCAGCATTTATGGCGCGAGCGATGTGCATGCCCAGCAAGCAGTCGCCGAAATCATGCAAGAATTTCAACGGCTGCACAATGTCCTACACGCGTGGAAACCGAGCGCGCTCAGTGAGTTAAATAGTGCTATTGCTCAAGGGCAACCCAAAATTGTTTCTCCAGAACTCGCCAATATTTTGCTGGATGCCACGCAGCTATCCACCCAATCTGGCGGGCTGTTTAACCCAGCCATAGGCGGCATGGTTAAGCTGTGGGGTTTTCATGCGGATGAGTTTAAGTCCGCGTTGCCGGATCCAAAAAAGCTCGCCGCGTTGGTTGCAAAAAACGCGCAAATGCGCGATATAAATTTTAGCAACCATCAAATAAGCAGCCGCAACAAAGCGGTGCAACTTGACTTGGGCGGCTATGCTAAAGGCTACGCGCTGGATCGCGCGGTGTGGATACTCAAAGAAAAAGGGATCAATCACGCGCTCATCAACATCGGTGGCAATGTGCTGGCATTGGGCAAACATGGCGCGCGCGCTTGGCGTGTAGGCATCCAGCACCCGCGTAAGCCTGGCCCCATCGCCACGTTGGAGCTGCATGATGGCGAGGCCATCGGCACCTCTGGCGATTATCAACGCTATTTTATGCTGGGCGACAAGCGTTATTGTCATTTGCTCGACCCGCGCAACGGTCAGCCTGTGCAAGGCGTGCAAGCGGTAACGGTGTTGACGCGTGGGGCGAATGCGGGCGTGCGTTCAGACGTGACCTCCAAGCCTTTATTTATTGCAGGTGCAGCAGGTTGGCGCGAGGCGGCAGCGCAAATGAATGTAAGCCATGCCTTGTTGATTGATGAAAATAGTACAATCCATACCACCGCCGTGATGCAGCAGCGTCTGGTATTCAGCGAAAATAAAGGAGGCGAACGGTGATTGGTATCCTGTTAGTCACGCATAATGGGCTGGGCGATAGCTTGGCGGATTGCGTCAAGCATGTGATGGGCAGCGTGCCGCCTAATCTCAAAGTGCTGTCGGTGTTAGCGAGTGATGACGTACAGCAAAAAGTGGCCGAAGGGCGCGCGCTCATTACGCAGCTCGATACAGGTGAAGGTGTGCTGTTATTGATAGATGTGTTTGGTGCAACCCCGTGCAATATTGCGCGACAACTGTGTCAGCCCGACCATGTCGCAGGCGTAACCGGCGTTAACTTGCCGATGTTGCTGCGCGTTATCGGTTACAGCCAGTTGCCGTTGGCGGAGGTGATGCAGAAGGCAACAGTGGGTGGACGTGAAAATATTGTTTTGCTTAGTTAGAAATTATTTGTATTTAAATCTGGAGGGAAACGCATGTTGCAACAAGAGGTGCCGATCATCAACAAGCTGGGACTACACGCACGCGCCTCCTCTAAATTAACGCAACTGGCTTCACGCTATCCCTGCGAAGTATGGATGTCTAGAGCAGGGCGGCGGGTCAACGCAAAAAGTATTATGGGCGTAATGATGTTGGCAGCGGCCAAAGGCAGCAGCGTCAATATTGAAACCAGTGGCGAAAGTGAGCAAGAAGCGATGACGGCGATTGTGACTTTAATCAACGATTATTTTGGGGAAGGTGAATGAGTTTTACTCTGCATGGGATACCTGTTTCCAGTGGCATTGCCATAGGCTATGCCCATCTCCTGTCGCACGTCGCGCTAGAAGTGGCGCATTATACTTTGCCCAAAAAAATGATCGCGGGAGAGGTTGCGCGTTTTAATGCCGCATTGGAAAAAACGCGCCTCGGATTGGTCGCGCTACGCAGCAATCGCCCCGCACAAGCAGCAGCAGAATTTGATGCTTTTTTAGATGTGCACTTAATGATCTTGGCGGACACACACATCAACCAAGCACCGCGCGAGATGATAGAGCGCGAACATTGCAATGCAGAGTGGGCACTCAAGGTGCAAATGGACGCGCTGGTGACGCAATTTGAATCTTTTGAAGATGCATATTTGCGCGAACGAAAAGCCGATGTGGTGCAGGTGGTCGAGCGTATTCTTAAAACGTTGGCCGGACAACCGGGCTATGTGCCGCCCGCCATTCAGCACGATAACGATGTTATTTTAATTGCTCACGACATCAGTCCGGCGGATCTCATCCAACTCAAGCCGCAATTATTTACCGCCATTCTTATGGATTTAGGTGGAGCTACTTCGCATACAGCGATTGTCGTGCGCGGGCTGAATAAACCGTGCGTGGTCGGCCTGCACAGTGCCCGCGAAATTGCCCGCGAAAATGACTTGCTGATTGTCGATGGCACACAAGGCATTGTCATTATCAACCCCGACAAAGATGAGCTAGCCGAATATAAACAACGCCAAGCTGCGTGGGAAAAAGCGCAACAAAAATTAAAACGGCTCAAAACAAAACCGGCGGTTACCTTGGATGGCATTACCATCGAGCTGCATGCCAACATCGAGTTGCCGCACGACATTGCGGATGTTAAAGAAACGGGCGCAACCGGCATCGGGTTATTCCGCAGCGAATTTTTATTTCTCAACCGTGATGATCTGCCAGGCGAAGAAGAGCAGCTTGCCGCGTATAAATTCGTGTTGGAAGGGATGGCCGGATTGCCCGTTACCATACGCACGTTTGATTTGGGCGCGGATAAACAAATCAACGGCGCGCAACGTGTGGCAAATAATCCCGCGCTAGGGCTGCGCGCTATTCGTTTGTGTTTGGCCGAGCCACAATTATTTCACACCCAGTTGCGTGCGCTGCTGCGCGCCTCTGTTTATGGCAACCTGAAAATATTAGTGCCCATGCTTTCCGGCTCTGGCGAGATTAATCAAACGTTACACTTTATTGCCGTAGCCAAGGCTAGTCTCGACCAAGACAATATTCCCTACAACCCCGCCACGCAAATTGGCGGCATGATAGAAGTCCCAGCGGCGGCGTTAGCACTGAAAGTATTTACCAAAAATATGGATTTCCTTTCTATCGGCACCAACGATTTAATTCAATATACTTTGGCAATAGATCGCACCGATGAAGATGTGGCTCATTTGTACGACCCGCTGCACCCCGCTGTTTTGTACTTGCTGGCGCACACCATTAGTGTCTCTAACAAGGCGGGGATAGACATTTCTGTGTGTGGCGAAATGGCTGGAGAGATTGCTTATACGCGGCTATTACTGGGCTTGGGGCTGCGTCAATTTTCCATGAATGCCGCTCAGCTCCCCAGTATCAAGCATCGCATCTTGCACACTAATTTGGCGCAGACCGAGCCTGTCGCACAGCAAATATTGCGCGCCGATGATCCCATCAAAATACGTGAATTGTTGAATAGCTTGAATGCTTGAATGCTTCAATGATGGAAAATTTTGCATGTATCGATTTGGTTAATGAAGTGTTGCAAGCGGTGGTGGGCACTTTATTTTGGGTGAATTTATATTTTCTGCCTTCAAGAGGAAGATACCCGTTTCCTTAAATTATCTTTTATCTATATAATGCGCGTCCTTCTAAGGGGGCAAAGATAGGTGAAACGTGAGGTGGGCTTCAGCTTGCGGCAGGTAGCACCTTGTGTCCCTGTGTGATGTGGAGTTTTAAAGTAGGGCTCGGTAGCTCAGTCGGTAGAGCAGAGGATTGAAAATCCTTGTGTCGGTGGTTCGATTCCGCCCCGAGCCACCAAATATAAAGGCCAACCGCAAGGTTGGCCTTTTCATTTTTACAGGATTGTTGCTGGCTTAGTGAGCAATGCCTTGGTCGCGTAAATATTCTTCGTAAGTGCCGTGGTAATCGGTTACGCCTTTCTCGCTGATTTCCATAATGCGCGTGGCCAGTGATGAAACAAATTCGCGGTCATGGCTGACAAAAACCAGCGTGCCCTTATACTCCAACAAGGCCGTATTAAGTGACTCGATGGATTCCATGTCCATGTGATTGGTGGGTTCATCCATCAACAACACGTT
>JANONT010000079.1:0-3847 GCA_031420955.1 Candidatus Nitrotoga sp.
GCCACGAAGTTAGGCGTATCTTTTGCGCGCACTACGCCCTTACCGATCGTTGAAACAAGAAAGCCTTCTAGTCTATCTACCAAATCAGCTTTAGTATTTGTGCAGGGAATGAGTTCGACCAAGTGCATATAGCGCGGCGGATTAAAAAAATGAATGCCGCAAAAAAGATGGCGCTGCGCTTCGGGAAAAGCCTCGGCTAATTGGTTAATCGACAAGCCGGAAGTGTTGCTGGCGAAGATGCTGTGCGCGCCCAGATAGGGCGCGACCTTGCGATAGAGATCAGATTTCCAATCCATACGTTCGGCGATGGCTTCAATGACTAAATCGCATTCACGCAATTTTTCCAGATGCTGCTCGTAATTCGCAGCTTGGATGTAAGCCAGTTTAGACGCGCTTGCCAGCGGGCTAGGTTCGAGCTTTTTCAAGGCTTCCAGCGCTTTGAGCGCATTGCCATTCGGGTCGCCCTTGGATGTGGGTAACTCAAACAACAACGTTTCCACATTAGCATTGACCATGTGCGCGGCGATCTGTGACCCCATCACGCCCGCACCTAAAATTGCGACCTTGCGTATAGCGAGCTTGTTCATAGTATGTCTCTCCATATTTCGATTTTAATGGCACAACCCTCTAAGGATAACTATCTTGCTGTGTCAGAAATTGCTCAAGGGATGCAGGGCAAGGCAAATATTGGCGAGGAAGCGGAGTTGACTCGTGTGTCAATGAGCATTCCTCGCCGATATTTAACACAGCCATGCGCCCTTTAGCGATTTACTGGCGCAGTAAGATTAAAAGGGTTCCGGTTTATGAATCCCATACCCCTGCGCATAATTTACACCCATCTCGTGCAGCTGTTTTCTGATTGCATCATTTTCCACAAACTCGGCGATCGTTTTTAGCCCCATCACCTGCCCGATTTTATTGATTGCCTCGACCATCGCGCAATCGATAGGGTCATGTTCCATATCTTTAACAAAGCCACCATCTATTTTCAAATAATCGACGGGCAGATATTTTAAATAGCCGAACGATGACATGCCGCTGCCAAAGTCATCCAAGGAAAAGCTGCATCCCAAGGCGCGTAATTCGCGAATAAAATAAGTAGCGCTGGATAGATTGGTGATTACTGCCGTCTCGGTAATCTCGAAACAAATGGCTTGGGGCGGCACGCCAAACTGTTTGAATTGGTCTTTCAAGAACGTGAGGAATTGTTCATCGCTGATGGACGCGCCAGATAAATTAATCGACCATATCTCATGGTTCTCCTTGCGGTATGCTGCAAAAGCGGTGAGCACCACCCAGCGATCCAGCATGGGCATTAAACTATAACGCTCCGCTGCCGGAATAAAAGCGGCCGGCCCGATCACATTATCGTGCTCGTCCAGCATACGAATGAGCAACTCGTAGTGCCGATTTTTTTCGGCCTCGCCGCTAACGAGCACAATTTCTTGCCGGTAGAGCCGCAAACGATCTTGCCGCAACGCGCTATGAATACGCTCAATCCAAGCCAACTCCCCATGCCGCAATAGCACATCACGGTCATCTTCGCGATACACATAGCTGCGATTCCGCCCCAAATCTTTGGCAATGTAGCAAGCGGTTTCGGCCGCCATCATCACGTCCATATTGGAATGCACCGTGTCGCTAAAATTAACCAGCCCCGAGCTGATAGAATTGTTGAATACTTTTCCCTGCCACTCAAAAACAAATTGGCTAATCGCCAGTCTGATTTTTTCCGCAACCCGCTGGCCTTGCTCCAACGAACAACCCGGCAGCAAGACCGCAAACTCATCCCCGTCCAGCCGTGCCAGTACATCATTGCCGCGTATGGTCGCGGCAATCTTTTTGGTGACTTGGCGCAGCAATTCATCCCCGGCAATATGGCCGCAGGTATCGTTGATAATTTTGAATTGATCCAAATCGATATGCAGCAAAATATGGGTACGCCCCAGACCTTGAAACAGTCCGGTGATATAATTCTCCATCTCGTAGCGATTAATCAACCCGGTCAGGGCATCGTGCGTCGCTTGATGCACGAGCTGCGCGGTCGCGGTGTGTATCGCGCTCACATCTCGAAAAATCAGCACCATGCCACCTATGCTTCCATCATCCGCGTACAGCGGCGCGCTGGATTCTTCGATGTGAAATTCGACCCCATCGCGCCTGACCAGCATGACGCTGTTGCGCTCAAACGCGGCCAAACTTTTGCTGGCGACATTGATGTCCACCGGGTTGCGCCGCTCCCCCACCACCCGAAATACTTCGCTCAAGGTTAATCCGCTGGCCTCAGCACTTGCCCAGCCTGTTATCAGCTCGGCTACCGGGTTGAGATAGGTGACCTTGCTGTGGCTGTCCGTGGTGATCACGCCGTCACCAATTGAACTCAGGGTGACTTTGAGCCGCTGTTTTTCAGCGAACAAACTGATCTCCGCCGCCGTGCGCGCTTGGGCATCTTCCACTGCTTTGCCCATTAACGTAACGTTTAAAATTCCATACCCGATCAACTTGCCAACGTAGGCAATGGTTGAAAAATGTTCGTACGGTGCAGGAGAATACAACATGGCCGCAGTCGCTGTGCCGAGCAAAATGCCCATCATGGCTAAGCCTTCAAACAGCGGATAGTTGCGCCGCTCATGCCAGTAGGTGGCAATCACGATCACCCATAACACAATGAGGGGGATTTGTGTGAGCTGCTGTACACCGGGCACCCCTATATCTGTCCGTGTCGGCCAGAGCAATATCATCCAGAACACGGCGACAGTAACCGCGCCCATGCCCAGTATAAAAAATTTCAGGCTTAATGTGGGCTGCTTACGAATCAACCAGGCTGACCAAATTAAACCGATGGCTAATACATAGGTAGAAAGCGACCAACTGCTTCGCTCTAAAACGGGGGCGTATAGATTGATCCAGACAAACCAGCCCGACCATTCAATATCGGTCGCGGCATCCAGCAATTCGATGAATGCGGCAAATCCAAAACTGATCGACAGGTAACGGCGGCCACGTTGCTGCGTGGCGTGAATGTCATCCCACAAAAACAAAGCCAGCAACAACGACAAAATAACATTACTGGTTTCTAGCCCCAGATGCAGATTTTTGAGCGTGTTATCACCACCGCTCAGCAACCCAAAAATAATAAAAATGTAGCTGATAAAAAACAGTGCGAATATTTTTGTATTGTTCGTTTTGGTCAACATGTTTGGTGTCAGTCCTTGATAAAAAATGCCCGCGTTAGTTTAACCCGGATTGTCCATTAGCCCCGTCATTCCCGCCTGCGCGGGAACGACGCAGTTTTTTCTAATGAACTATTTGGGTTTAATGTTTGATTTCGGCGGCCATGTTGAATGGTGCTGTCTTTGTGCTGCACTCTCTTTATATCAGAAACAGGAAATTTTTTGTGGCGAAGGGTGAAGGGGGAAGGGTGCGTTTGGCAGGATGAGCCTGGACACCCAAAAAATACTTGGCGTTTAAGACGGTATCTACCAGCCAAAAATTCAAATTCCTGATGAAACAACTAGCCATTCCACTAGGCCGCCAAAAGGCTTTGCATAGCCATTCGGCTAAGTCACCAAAATGCGGTGACATAAGCCGCTGGTTAGCGGCAGCCAAGTGGCTGGTTATAAGCCAGACCAAATGATTAACCAATGGGGCGCGAGCAAAAAATAACGGCAGCGCATATGTTTTATATGTGAGGAGGAATTTTTTGCGAGCAACACAGTATGGCGACGGTGCGTGGTTGTTGCCGATTCATTGGCTTTACCCCCAAGGGGGCAAGAACCTCTTCGAGGCAACCACGGCCTACCCCTTGCGGGTGGAAGGTGGATTTTTAAAATGGTTTAGGTTTACC
>JANONT010000080.1:0-1826 GCA_031420955.1 Candidatus Nitrotoga sp.
GGCGATTTTTCTTTCGGGCAGTTTTTTGGGAAGGCGTACAACCCAGCGAGCTACGCTTTATTCCATAAAGAGCTCAATCATGCCAGATTGCGCGCTCACCCAATTACCCACCAAGGGAAGGACAAAGGGTGAGCGCGCAAGATGCTAAGGACTTAAATAAAGTAGAATTGGAATGACGAGAACGGACAGCTTATGAGTTCTCTGACAGTGGCAATTTTTTAGCTTTGCAAGCCGCACTTAGCAACTGCATAATCACAACCGCGCATCCATCCATTTATTTCTAGAAAAGGCAGTCCCATCATTACTCAACCCTCACCTCAGTTTAAGCAAAAAAATCACTCCATCGTGCCGCACATGCCCATCTTAATCATGTTGGTCATGTTGGTTATTTTCAGCATGACCCGCATCGGCCTGGGCATTTACACGGGCGCGGACTTGGTCGATTGGCGGCTCTGGGCCGGCATACTCGCCAAAGGGCTGTGGTTTGATTTATCGGTCATCGCCATCTTAATCGCCTCGGTCTGCGTGTATGAAGCCGTACTCCCGAACAAATGGCGCGCCAGCCGCTGGCATGGTTTATTGCGCAGATTATTTTTATGGTGGGTGATTGCGCTGCTGCTGTTTGGCGCGGTGTCTGAAGCCACATTCTGGATAGAATTTTCCACACGCTTTAATTTCATCGCGGTAGATTATTTGCTGTACACGCACGAGGTCATCACCAACATCCGCGAATCTTATCCGGTCGGCTGGCTGTTAGCTGGCATCGGCCTCGCGGCGGCAGGTGCGGTATGGCTTTTACATCGCACCGTTCACCACATTGATGCCACCCCTATCTCGCGCACCAGCCGCCTGGTGTTGCTGGCATTGGCTTTGGCTTCACCTGTACTCAGTATTTTAATCAGCAGCGTCGACCAAATGGAAGGCTCAGAAAACGCTTACGCCGATGAATTGTCCGGCAATGGCTTGTTCACCCTAGCCGCCGCCATGCGCCGCAATGAGCTGGACTACGACAAGTTTTATCAAACCATCCCGCAGGCAGAGGCCCAAGCCACGCTCCAACAACTGGGGGTGCAACGTCTGCCGCTGGAAAGCAAGCCGGATAACAAGCCGATTACCCTAAGCACCCACACCATTCTGCAAACCGCCACGCCCAACCCCACGCCGTTCAGCAAACGCCCGCAAAACGTGGTGATGATTTCGATAGAAAGCCTGTCGGCTTCTTTTCTCGGCGCATACGGCGCGACTTCTGGACTCACACCCAACATGGATCAACTCGCTCGTGAGGGCATGAAGTTTGAACGTGTTTTTGCCACAGGCACTCGTACTGTGCGCGGGCTGGAAGCGCTGTCGCTCGGCACACCGCCCGTGCCGGGACAGGCGATTGTGCGCCGTCCCAACAATGAACATCTCACCACGATCGGTGAGGTATTAGAAAGCCAGGGCTACTCCACTTTTTTCTTTTACGGTGGATATGGCTACTTCGACAACATGAATGCCTATTACAGCGGCAATGATTACACCGTGGTGGATCGTACTGATTTCCCTGAAGAATCAATCATATTTGAAAATGCTTGGGGCGTGGCCGATGAAGTGTTATTTGATAATACCTTTGCTACGCTGGATAAAGAATTTCAACAAAATCGCCCGTTCTTCGCACAAATCATGACCACCTCTAACCACCGTCCCTATACCTACCCCAGTGGTCGGATAGACATCCCCTCGCCTGGCGGACGTGCAGGTGGAGTGAAGTACACCGACTACGCGGTCGGTAAATTTATCCGCGATGCGAAAACCAAACCGTGGTTTAAAGACACATTATTTGTGAT
>JANONT010000081.1:0-1878 GCA_031420955.1 Candidatus Nitrotoga sp.
AGGTCGGCCACTTGCCCCGGCGTTACTGTGTAGAAAATTGAGACATCCAAATCTTTCAAACTAAGATTGTCTTTTGCCTTTGGCGTCATGTCGGTTAGCGCAAGCTCTGTTTCCTTAATCACGTACTCATCAACAGATGTAAAAACCGCACCATACCAACCCGGCTGCAATTCCCCTGTTTCAACGGTTTTGTTGAAATCGGTACGAACGCCAACATGCCCGGTTTCAATCCGACCACAAGCCCCACAACAAGCGGCAAGAACTAAAACCATACCCAACACAAAAATACGCTTCATTTTTTAGACTCCTGAAATATTATTGAGAAAGAAAAACGGAACCACAACGCACACCCCAATCGCCGCACTAATTGCGACTCGCTTCCATTGCGCCCACACGGTTTTTCGTTCGCGTCTGGAAGCCAAATACATCAACGCATAGACCGCGCAACTGATCGCAAACCACATAACCATAAATCTCGCTGGCATATACCCTCCTTTTAAACCGGGCTAACCCGGCGTTCAACGCAGACTCCGCAAAAGCGCGGAGCCGGTTAACTTTGCGTTCGGCGTCACCGGGAACACACGCCGGTATGTTTCGTCGCGCTTCTCAGCCAATAGCCACGAGTCGAGATAATTGAAATACTCCTCGCTCAGCCCACGGTATGTTGGACACGACACCTCTGAGAGCGCCTCACGCAGATCGGCGCACCGCTCACAAGTTTTGTACGACGAGAAATCACCATCCCATACGCCGGATATACGCTGGTATTGCTGCCCAGCCTTTATGGCCTGGCCGCACTCGCAGCACTTATGCTCTTTCTTGGCTTTGTGCCACACCTCGCTGTGCATGCTTGGCGAGGAATCATAATCACAGTAGCAGGTCATGCCGAACCATCCATTCGAGATGGATCGCCGACAAGCGGCGACCCATCAATTATCTTGTTGGGCACAGGCTCATCAGCCCCGCATGACCAACACCCAAACTGATCCATGTCCGGCTCCCACGGCATACCGCATTTACACATCCGTTGCTCAGTCCCGTTTAACTCTACGTTAGAGCGCTTGAGTATGGCTTCTGCAAACACGTCACCCTGATGTTTCTCACCGATGCCATTCTTCCAACCTTCCGCGCACACCATCGCGCAAGCCTTACGCTCTGCCTCTACAGACTTTTGCGCCACGCAACCTTCTATGCACCCCGTGTTACCACACCAACCAACTATTTTGCAGGTTCCCATATTCTTTCTCCAAATAACCAGCGCCCTAACAATTCGGTCAAGGCGGACCCGCTAAAGCGGGCCGCTTCATTCATACGTTAGGCTGCTGTCTCAACAATCCTGCGACCCCAAGCGCGAAAACAAATGATTCCAGGTTCAAGATTTTTTGAGAAAATTCAACGGGGATACCCCTAGCAAAAACCGTGCATAACACTGGTAATCCTGCCGCGCTATTGAATAGCTCCTCTGCTTGTTTTGCGGTCAAGCCTAACGTTTCATCTTTGTCCATCATTCCTCCAGCTGCCTATGTGATTCCCGCATTACCGTCGCTATCGCGGCAGTTAATATCCGTCGCGCATCCTCGATTTTCCCAACCCAGCCCCGCCTGTATTGCTCGATGTTTAAATCTAGTGCGGCAGTCCTAGTAAGATCAGAGTAACGCTTGACGCCGACACCGTGGCACGTGGGGCAAATAACTTTTAAAGATTCAATCATGCGAGTACCCGTCCCTCCGCACGTGTGGCACTTATCAAGCAAGTGCTCTTTTACTGCCTGGGTAGCGATTTTTTCTGCCATCGTGCGCCCCATCTTGCGCCCAGCAATACGCTTTATCAGCAATAACGCAGCTCTGCGCGCGGCGGCTGGATCGTTTGCCACGTAAG
>JANONT010000082.1:0-8760 GCA_031420955.1 Candidatus Nitrotoga sp.
GCGGAGATTTCCAGATGAACTGGATTCCCGCCTGATAGAACAACTAGCCATTCGACTAAGCTGGCAAAATACGCCAGCCAAGTCGCTGGTTATGCGCGGGAATGACAAAGCCAGAATTTTACGATGCATCTTCATTGCTCAGCACTCCAGCCGGTGCTGTTCCAGTCCGATGAGGGTGGGCAGTTCCAACAGCGATTCGCTGCCCCCGTCATAGATGCGCGCAATGCTTTCTATCATGTGCTCAATGGCGGAAAGCACCGACATTTTTCCGCGTGGCATGCCTACATCCACATTGAGCAGCCCGACCAACGCGGCCTTATCTTGTGGAGTTAATTCATCACTCGCCAGAGACATATTCCTTGCCACAAACAAATCCACCAGCGGACGAAATGGTTCGATCACATCATCGGCAAGGTTGAAGGCATTTTTCTCGCTGGCGTGAAACAGCCCCAGCGAGGGCAACAGCCCATGCGCCACCAAGCCGCGCGCAATCGTGCCGCGCAACACGGCATAACCATAATCGAGTGCCGCATTGGCAAAGCGAGCTTGTTCGCGGTGAAACCCCTTGCCGAAAAGTTGGACGAAATAAAATGCGGCGGCTTGCCCCTCCAGATTGCCGACATCGCCAGAACGCACGCGCCGTGCGTAAGACTCCAATCGATCTGATCCCTCTCGCCCAGCCAAGCGCAAACAAATACTTTGGTTGGTAATTTTTTGCCGCACGATGGCTGCCCAAGATTGCTTGGCGACCGGGCGCGGCAAATCAAGTTGCAATCGCAGCCAGCGCGTGGCGCGCGAGTGGGACAGGAAAGGTAGAAATACGCCGCTGGGGTGGTGCGTGTCGCCCGTGGCAAACAGGCTGATGCCGTATTCGCCGCAGGCGGAAAGCACCGGATGGGTGAGCGTGATTTCGCGGTGATTGAGCACGATCACCGCGATGTCCTCGAATGGCACGCAGGCAGTTTGTTCCTGCTCGATGGCGAGCGAGTAATGATCCCGCTTGAGCTTGGCGGGACGGGAGATCATGACACTACGCCAAGTCACGGCGTTGCTCCGGCGGGGCAGGATAGATATTGCCGAGGACATCCACGTTGAATTTTTCGATGCTCAACGCCATTTTTACCCCGACACGATAAAGCCCATCTTTACCAGCCAGTTTGCTCCGGTCTTGTGCCCATAAACCTATTGCTCCTGTTGCACGATCACAACCTGAGAAATATCCCCAGTACGATTCCCCTCTTAATTTCGTATGTATGAAGTCATTCGGATACAGCGAGAAACAAAATCCAAAGCTATCGTCGATCAGCGTCCATTCATCTTCATCCTTGAACGCCACAACCGCCCGATCCGGTAGCACCTTGGCAACAGCGTGATGCACATACACAGGCACGAGATGAAACTTGTTCGCCTTGGCGAACACATCCACGCGCAACATGGTATCGTTCTTGGCGATACCGCCCCGTATGGGGATGCCGGAGAGCTTGTCTATCACCATCGTCACTGTGCGAATAATGGGTCCAGTAAATGGGCCGTTATCCGGGTCGCTTATCAGCGGCTTGCGTGGCAATGCCCGCAGACGTTCCAGTTCCGCGCTTTCTGCATCAGATGGTTTGCGCTTCTCCTTACCGCGACCGAGACTGACTTCAATTGCTTTGGCGCGTTTTTCTCTTCCATCTCGACCATTCAGCCACACCCGCAGTGCGGCGTAGAGCTTTTCATTGCGATGCGGGTCGATCAATTGATCCATATCCTTGAGCGTCAGGCTGGTCACAGCCACCTTCTGTGTGACTCCCCCTTGTGCCTTGAGACTTTCTGGCTGCGCGTAGATGGTGTCTTTGTGCGCTGCACCGCTATTGCGCCGTTGCGGGGCGCGCGAGACGAATAACGGGCGCACGGTCTTCAGTGCTTCAGTTGGATAGTTGCCCAGTTTTTCCATCTCGGTTTTCAACAGCGCGGCATCATCACACTTCAAACGCAACAACAATTCATCGCGGAAGTGTGACCAGGGGGAGGGGAAATGCTGCTCCAGTTTGTCGAACATGGCGGGGTTCACGATCTCGCCGGTTTCCACATCCACAAAGCCCTCTTGCACCTGCTGGATTTCCTTGCGCCGCGAGTAGTCGGACAGCCGCTTGACCATACCGTGGCTGCACGCCGCGACCACGGCGGCATCCAGCGCGTGGTGGCGGTCAGAATCGCCGCGCACCTTGACCAGCCCCCAGCGGGCGCGCAGAAAGGAGGTCATCTGGCCGCTAAGAACCACGCAGCGTTTGGCCTCGCTGTCTTCGTGCAGTTGCAGATATTGCTCGACGTAATTTTTGAAGAATTTGCAGATGTAACGGGTATCGTTCAAGTTACGCTCGCGGAAGCCTTCTGCTTCTTTGCCGCCGAAATCTTTGCGCAATAAGCGGCTGCGCTTGGCTTGGCGATAGGATTTGTTGCCTTCGACAAAGGCGACGAATTGCCGCCAGCGGTCGCTCTCTTCCGCGCCGTTCAAGTATTCATAAGGAATCTGATTACCTTTGTTGCGGTTCTCTCGCGCCAGCACCAGCACGCGATTATTTTTGCTGTCATCAAAGCTGCGCGAGTAGGGTAGGGCGTGGTCTATTTCAACGTAGCCTTGTTCGAACAAACGGTGAATATCCATCGGTTCGATGGAGTAAGCGCACTTGCCTTGTTGCTCGCGGTAGAGCTGATATTTCTCGAATTCTTTGCCTTTGACTGTACCCACAATATTGAAATCCGCAGCGAACTGAGTTTTGATTTTTTCGTTGTTGTCGCGGAATTCTTTTTGCAGCTTTTCTATTTCACGCCGTTCATCGAGTGGTCGTGATAGGTCGCGCGCCATTTCGATATGCACTTCATGTGGCGAGCCATATTCCTTGATGAGGGCGTTCACGACCTTGCGCGCCTGGTTGAGCGCGCGCAGCACCACCGGGTTGCGCGGGATGTCCATGTCATCGTTGAATTTCAAGCGGCCATCCGGCTCGCGCCCGGAGTAAAACGGCGGTAGATACTTGTGTACACCTGCGCCGACCTTGTGCAACTGGCTGTGATGACCGTATTCCGGGATGTTGGCAACGGCCTCGTCGTAACGCAGCCCGGTTTCCATGTGTGGCAGGATATTGTAAAGCGCCTTGAGCGAGAGGCTGCTGAATTTGTCGAAGCGGACGGTGAGCAGCGCATCCACCATCTTTTGCTTGTTTGGCAATTCGAGTTTGCCGAGTTCGCGCTCGACTTCTTCGTCCTCCTTGTAAACGGTAAGCACCCTGGACATCTCGTCGAGCAATTGCGGTTTGCCGTCCCGCGCGTCGGTGGAAATTTTATGCCATTCATCTTCCAGTCCGGCGTCTTTCAGTGTTTTGCGCAGTTCCTGCCAAGCGGGGAGCTTGATCAATTTTTCATCTTCAGGGTTCTTGGCTTTTTCTTCTGTTTTTTGTCGGTCGCTGGGGTAGGGCAGTCCGGCAAAGCGGAATGTATCCGGCAAATATTCCTCTTTCACCAGCGCGGCTCGTAGTTGTTTGTAGGTGAAGTCGCTGGCAAGCAGATAGGGCAGGGGCAATGCAAGACTACGCTCCGCTTCATTCAATGGGCGGGTGATGCCATCCACCACGACGCGCAAATTGTTGAGCCGCGTAAGCCACACATGCCGCTCAGCAGTGAAACTGGCTTTGGGGGCGCGGTATTCCGCTTTTTCGAAAGTGCAATGCCCAAGCATTTTCAACAGGTCTTTGCCGGAGAGTGCAGGCTTTTGCGCCCAGAACAAACCGCTTTTTTTATCGCCGTTACCCAGAATCTCGGCTTCCAATTTCGCGCTGGCGTGGGCATTGCCCAACTCGCGTTGCTTCTGGAACAGAAGCAACAATTCTTGACCGAGCAAAACGCGCGAAAGAGCTTTGCTGTAATCCCCGGCCTTGTTGCGCTGGGCATCGGGGAATTCGCTGACGACCATTTCCGCTGCGGAGCGGTAGCTCTTTTCCTGCATCAGCTTCTTCGTGCCCGCCAACCCTTGTTTGACCTTGCCGCTTTCGCCTGCCTTGTCGCCTTCCGCCGCTTTTTCTTCGGCGCGGCTGACCCAATGGAAGCCGCGATGCTTGCACAGGTGATAGATCACGCGCGCCCATTCTTCGGCGTTCAGTTGGCGGTCAAGCGCATCCACGCGCAAATGCCAAGCTGATTTTGGGACAGGGGTATTTTTCTCGATTTTGCGTTTGAACAGGTTGGCATCCGCAATCAACCCTTCACGCTTCAGCAGTCTCGCCAGCTTAGTGAGCCGCCAGGCACGGCGACGCAAGCGGCGGCGCATCAGGCGGGCGGAGCGTCTCACCAAATTGAGCGAGTCACCTTCTTTAGCGGTTTCCGCCTTGTCAAAACACCGCACCCCCAAATCAACAATGCGGTCTTCTCCCAGCACCGCCCAGCCAACCGAGGCAATGCCGATGTCCAATCCGAAAGTAAGCGCGCCCAAGTTATTCTGCTTGCTTGCCATTATGTTCTCCCTGATAATGCAACCGTTGTAGCGCATCCGGGGTGAGAGCCGTTGCTACAATAAAGACTCAGTCGAAAGACTGGATCTGTATCCAAAGCCTGACGGCGAACCCGTCGGGCTTTTCTCTTTTAGCCGGATTATCGTGAGAATACGTTATCCCCAGATGTGGACACAAGTAGAATTTTGTTTGTATTGGGAAAAATGCACATGCGCCACACATTTCTTATTGCCCCGCCTGTAATAAATTTACAATGATAAAATATTGCAACTGTGCAGCGTGCCGGATGTGTGTTTTAAGGGCATCTCTAAAAAGCTAACTTCCGTGGCTATATTATGTTGCTCACAAGTGGGGTAAGCAGGCAATCCGCGTAGCGGATGCTCGAAAAAAATTACTGCTGACATATAAAACATTTGCGTCGGCGCAATTGCTTGTTCGCGCCTTGTCTGGCTTGGCAATTTTAATTGTTAGGGAAACGCTGATTTAATCGGCGAGCGGGATAAAGTGCAAGGCGCACGGAGCGCAGGAACCGCAGTGTATGCGGTATACACGAGGATTCCGAGCACCGCGTAACGTAGCAATTCGCCCGCATAGCCATTAAATCAGCGTTTCCTTAGAAACACCCTTAGGTTTTACTGTTTAGTCGATAATGCTTGTCGCCCCTTTTTTGTCAGCACCTCAGATCGTATCAATTGCTATTCCCAAGGAACATTTCATGACGTCTATTTTGCACAACAGTCCTCTTACTTTTTTCTCGCACGCTGCGGGCTCGCATCGCTCGCTAATGGCCGCGATATTGCTGCCATTTTTTCTAACTGCCTGTGGGCAGAGTCCGCAAGCGGGTTTTAGTGGGATGCCGCCTGCCGCTGTGACATTTGAAGTCGCCGCAGCGCGTGATGTGCCGGTGGAGTATGAATATCTCGGCCAGACCGCTGGCTCGCGCGAGGTGGAAATTCGCGCCCGCGTGAGTGGCATCGTCGATAAGCGTTATTATCAGGAAGGCAGTTGGGTGCAGGCCGGGCAAGCGTTGTTTAAGCTGGATGCCGCACCTTATGCGGCAGCGGCGGCGCAGGCCGAGGCGGCGTTGGCGAGTGCTACGGCCAGTTTGAAGAAAGCCGAACGCGATTTCACGCGTATGCAGCCGTTGGCGGAAAGTAAGGTCATCAGCCAGGCGGCATGGGATCAAATCAGTTCGGATGTAGACATCGCACAAGCGCGGCATAAAACCGCCGAGGCGCAACTGGCCGCGGCCAAGGTGCAGTTGCGCTATACGCAGATTGATGCGCCGATCAGTGGCGTGATTGGTCGTGCGTTAAAGGTGGAGGGCGCGCTGGCCAATAGCGAGGGCGGCGATAGTTTGCTGGCAACCATGGCGCAGGTTAACCCCATGCATGTTAATTTTAGTATGGCGGAGCGCGAAAAAAATGATCGCGCAGCAGAGATCGCCTCAGGCAGTTTGAAGCTGCCGAAAGGGGGCTATGGGGTGCGCCTGAAAAACACCGATGGCACGCTGCTGGAGATGCAAGGAAAAATGGATTTTGTCGATTACAAGGCGGATGCCAACACGGGGGCTTACGCCATGCGCGCCGCGATTCCCAACCCGCGTGGTCTGTTGGCTCCGGGGCAATTTGTGCGGGTGGTGCTGGGCGGGGCGATGCGCACCAAGGCATTTGTTGTGCCGCAACGCGCGGTGGTCGATGGGCCGATGGGCAAGTTTGTGTATTTGGTGGGCAAAGATAAAGACGGTAAGCCGATAGCCGAGCCGCGCCCGATTGTGCCGGGCGAATGGGTGGTGCTGGCGGGTAAAGAAAAAAATGGTTGGGTTATTCGGCAAGGTTTGCAAGCCGGAGATGCAGTGGTGATTGATGGTATTGCGCGCATTTTTGCGCCGGGGCAACCGTTGATGCCGATGACAGTAGAGGAGGCCGCCAAGGCGGCGCAGGCGGAAGCCCCGCCAGCAAATGCACCTGCAAAATAAATGTAGAACAAGCGATCTCACGCGAAGCCGCGAAGCGCGCGAAGCAAGTCTGACAAGCTGGGTTTGTTTTTCTTCGCGCTTTTCGCGGTTTCGCGCGAGCAAAGCTTTTTTAGGTTCATTCCCAGATAAAATTTTTACGCGATAATTTGCACAATACCTAGGAAATCCCTCATGTTTTCACGCTTTTTTATCGACCGTCCCATTCTTGCATTTGTCATTGCAATTTTTATTGTGATCGCGGGATTATCGGCGGTGCGCTCGTTGCCGATCGCACAGTATCCGGAAATTTCGCCCCCCGTGGTGCAGGTCATGGCCATGTATCCCGGCGCGTCGGCAGAGGTCATTGAGCAGACCGTTGCCACGCCGATTGAGAACGCGCTCACCGGGCTGGAAGGCTTGATGTATATGGCTTCTACCTCAACTTCCAGCGGTATCGTCACCATACAAGTGACGTTTGAAATTGGCACGGATGTGGATAAGGCCGCGCAAAATATCAATAACCGCATCAAGCAAGTGGATGCCAAATTACCGCAAGAAGTGCGGCGACAAGGCGTGACGGTGGAAAAAGGCTCATCCGCATTTTTGCAAGTGCTGGCGTTTTATTCGCCGGATGATCGCTTCGATGATTTATACATTTCCAACTACGTCACGCTGAATGTGCTGGACAACATCAAGCGCATTCCCGGCACCACCAATGTGCAGATTTTTGGTGCCAAAGATTATGCGATGCGGATATGGTTGAAGCCGGATCGCATGACGCAATTACGCGTGACTGTGGATGAAGTGGCGCGTGCCATCAACGAACAAAATGCGCAATTTGCAGCCGGCAAAATTGGTTCCCCACCCATCAGCACAGAGCAGGAGATGGTCTACACCATTACCACGCAGGGGCGTTTAGCGAGCGCGGAAGAGTTTGAAAATATTATCGTGCGGAGCAAACCCGACGGCAGCACCTTGCGTCTAAAAGATATTGCGCGGGTGGAATTAGGTGCGAAAGATTACGGCTTTATAGGCCGTGTGAATGGCAAATCTTCAACGCTGGTGGGCATCTTTTTGCAGCCTGGCGCAAATGCGCTGGACGTGGCAGAAGAGGTCAACGCGACCATGGCCAATTTGTCCGCGCGCTTCCCGCAGGGCTTCGCCTACTCGGTGCCTTACGACACCACCCGCTTCGTCAAAGTCTCCATTCGCGAAGTGGTGAAAACCCTGGCCGAGGCGATGCTGCTGGTGTTTTTGGTGGTATTTTTATTTCTGCAAAACTGGCGCGCCACGCTTATCCCTTTCGCCGCCGTGCCCGTGTCCTTGATCGGCACGTTTACCGGTTTGTTGCTGCTCGGTTATTCCATCAACACGCTCACCTTATTTGGCATGGTGCTGGCCATTGGTATCGTGGTGGATGATGCCATTGTGGTGCTGGAAAACATCGAGCGCATCATGCACGAAGAGCATTTGTCGGCGCGAGATGCCGCGATTAAAGCCATGCACGAAGTGACCGCGCCCGTCGTGGCAATTGTGCTGGTGCTGACGGCGGTGTTTGTACCGATCGCTTTTTTAGGGGGACTAACCGGCGAGCTTTATCGTCAATTCGCGGTGACAATTTCTATTGCGGTCATCATTTCTGGCTTTGTCGCACTGACCATGACACCCGCTTTGTGTGTGCAAATGTTAAAGCGCGAGCACAAAATGCCGGGGAAATTTTTCACTGCATTTAACGTGTGGTTTGCCAAGATCACACAAGGCTATACCGATGGCGTGCTGTGGATGATCAAGCGCGCCAGCATCGGGCTGGCACTGTTTGCAGGCATGGTATTCATCACCATCGGTTTGTGGAAAATTACGCCCAGTTCGCTGGTGCCAGATGAAGATCAGGGCTATTTTATTGCAGCGGTTTTTTTGCCGGATGGCGCGTCGTTGGCGCGCACCGACAAGGTAGTGAACGAAGTGGTGGCGGCCATAAAATCGAATCCAGCCAATGAATATGTAATCGCATTTACCGGCTTTGATTTTCTCGGCGGCGGTTATAAAAATAGTGCGGCAACTATTTTCGTCACGCAAAAACATTGGGACGATCGCAGCGTCAGCACCCAGCAATTGGTCGGCGAAGTGTTCATGAAAACGGGCGGCATCAAAGAGGCTTTGGTGTTGGCGTTCAACCCGCCACCTATTTTTGGCCTGGGTAACACGGGCGGTTTTGAAGTGTATGTGCAAAATCGCGGCGAGGGCGGGGCGAATAAATTGGCGCAGGGCATGTACGCGATGATGGGCGCGGCCAGTCAGAGCAAAGTTTTAGCGGGC
>JANONT010000083.1:0-3923 GCA_031420955.1 Candidatus Nitrotoga sp.
GCCGGATGAGCGGTATGGCGACCAATATTTGCAAGCTGTCAAGGCAGTGCTACATGGAAATTCAAGCAAATAATCGGGACAATTTTATAATGGCTACTTTGATCAATTACTAAAAGCACAAATGGCTGACGATCCTGCCAAGTTTGATGACTATTTCACTCACCTGCGAACGATTAGCTTTGTCGGGCGCATTTATAAAAAATTTGTTTCTTCTCCTATTTTGTATTTGTGTGCGCGTCGTTTTGGGCATCGAATTGTTGAGGTAGGCTCAGGCACTGGCAGTGGGATTTTAGGTGCGTTTTCAAAACATGTGCAAGGTTTAGAAATTAATCCCGGAGCGGTTGAATACTGTCAGGCCGCCGGATTTAATGTGTCACTTATACAGAGTGATGGTTCATTCCCACTGCCAGATGGCGCAATAGATGTCTGTATTTTGGATAACGTACTTGAGCACATCGAGAATCCGCGTCAAACACTCGATGAGTGCTACCGGATTACTAAAGCAAATGGCGGACTGGTTATTGCTGTGCCGGGGAAGCGTGGCTATGAGTCCGACGATGACCATAAAATTTTTTATGATGCTGAATCCCTAAAGCGATTGGATGAAAGATGGTTGTTGCAAAGCCTATTTTCAACCCCTTTTTTGCTCACTAGTGATAACTTATCGAGGTCAGTAAAACAATATTGCCTAGTCGCAACATATAGGAAGATTTAAGGAAATATGGCGGTGCATCTTTTGGTGAAATTTTTGGAAGATTTGGTATAACGGCTTGCCCGTCAAGCCACATTTGTGGGGCAGTGGTAAAGGTGGCAAATTACAACTTGTGGTAATGAGTGGAGGAAATCATGGAGCTTGCGCGAGTCACCGCCAAAGGTCAGGCAACTATTCCTAAGCGCATTAGAGATGCCGCACGTATCCGTGAGGGCGACATGCTATCGTTTGATTTGGATAGCGATAACCGGATTATCGTTAAGCGGATTGATTCTGCCGCCGACATAGAACTCTCAGCACTGCAAAAATCTTTATCTGAGTGGAACTCGCCACAGGACGATGAGGCTTGGCGTGACCTTTAAAGCATTCGATGTGGTTGCCGTCCCTTTTCCTTTTACCGATCGAGATGCTAGCAAGCGTCGCCCGGCGCTGGTGATATCTAATGCCCTGTTTAACAAGCAGCATGGCCAGCTCGTTCTGGCCATGATTACTACAGCCGCTGATACTGTTTGGCGCAGTGATGTTGCGTTAACGCATAGTCAAAAAGCTGGGCTAAACGTGGCGTGCCACTTCCGCTTGAAATTATTCACGTTGGATCAAAATTTAGTTCTGAAGGTTGTCGGACATTTATCCCCGCAAGATAAAAAATCTGTGCAAGTTGTTTTGGCTAAGTACTTTGAGATTGCCTAAGTTTCGGTGTCTGCCAATTTAATGAATCGATCAAAATCAATTCTATCGAAAGTACCTCTTAAATACATGCGTGGATTACTGCTCTATGGGCTGCATTTAAAATGGAAAGCGTAGCCGCACGCAACGTAATGAAAATTTCCACGCTAGGCGGGTAAGACTGCATTGGCACTGCAAATAGGTCAGAATCACGATGCAATCAACTCCATCTTGAGTTGTGTGCTATAACGACATGCGTTATAGTGCCGCATGATCATCGGGTTTACATCCAAGGAAACTGAAAAAGTCTGGCGAGGCGAAGTGTCGCGTAAATTACCGCGCGATATTCAGCAGGTCGCTTTGCGAAAATTGTTCATGCTGGACAAAGCGCAAGTGCTTAACGACTTGAGAATTCCGCCAGCGAACCGGTTAGAAGCATTGAAAGATGATCGAAAAGGGCAGCACAGCATTCGCATCAATGATCAGTGGCGAATCTGTTTTGTGTGGACGGTAAACGGCCCAAGTGCTGTTGAGATAGTTGACTACCATTAAGGAGATGGGAATGGATACATTACAGAACATTCATCCTGGCGAGATACTCCTCGAAGAGTTTCTGCGCCCAATGGAAATCAGCCAAACCAGGCTGGCTCAGTCGATCGGTGTTCCACCACGTCGCATTAACGAGATCGTGCTGGGTAAGCGCGGCATCACTGCGGATACCGCATTGCGTTTAGCCAAGGTATTTGGGACTTCAGTGCAATTCTGGATGGGATTGCAAGACGAATACGAATTGCGCGAAGCACGTAGCGCAATCAAAGACCAGTTGGAACACATGCTGCCCATTGCAGCATAGCTTTCGGATACGTTCTTCGATTCAGGCGTTGGTATTTCTTTGGCGTTGCCTTGGCATTCCGTGCATGAACATGACGGATAGAGTCCGTTGACAGTAACCCGGAAAGGTTTGGTAGGACTCCTTGGCGACAACATTACCCACGATCTCGATCTCAATCGTCAGTCACTTGCAGGCCAGTATGCTTAAAACGTTGCTGGCTGATCTGGACAGGCACTGCAAGCCGCATTCTCTGGAAATATTGCTTACGTTAAATTTGGCTGAAACATTGCCATTCAAGGTGGATGATTTTTCCTTACCAATCATCGTTATTCGCAACCCTGCCCCGTTAGGTTTTGCCGCAAATCACAATCAAGCTTTTGCAAAAGCATCCGGGCAATTTTTTTGTGTGGTGAATCCAGATATTCGGCTCAATGAAAACATTTTCCCCGCGTTGTTGAACTGTTTGCAAGACACTTCCGTTGGCGTAGCCGCGCCTTTGGTTGTGGGTGAGCAGGGCGAAATAGAAGACAGCGCACGACGTTTTCCTACGCCGTTCAAAATATTATGTAAGGCCTTTGGCGGTTGTCGAGGCAGTGATTATGCTGTGAAAAATGAGATGATTTTTCCTGACTGGGTAGGCGGCATGTTTATGCTGTTTCGGCGCGAGACGTTCGCGCAAGTGGGCGGGTTTGATGAGCGATATTTTTTGTATTACGAAGACGTGGATTTGTGCGCGAGGCTCACTTTGCAAGAATATAAAGTTGCCTTGTGTCCCACGGCTCAAGTAGTTCACCATGCACAGCGCAGCAGCCATCGAAAATTGAAGTATTTAAAGTGGCATTTAACCAGCATGATGCGGTTTTTTTGTTCACGACCATTCTTAAAGATTTGCTGGAGGAGATTAGCGAAGTAATGTTCCCCGTGAATGAAATTAACCCGCGATGAAATACCTCATTACCGGAGCGAACGGTTTTGTCGGCCAAGCACTGTGCGCCGAGTTGCTGCGACAGGGGCAATCGGTCGCGGCGGCGGTGCGTTCATCCAGCCTGTTACCGAGCAATGTTGAAGTTGTTGAAGTCGGCAATATGGATGGTGAGACCGATTGGTCGGGTGCTTTATCCGGCATAAAAGTAGTCATCCATCTCGCTGCGCGGGTGCATGTTATGCATGATGACTCCGCCGACCCTCTGGCTGAATTTCGTGCGGTGAATACGGCAGGCACAGCGCACTTGGCGCGCTGTGCGGCGGCGGCAGGTGTTACGCGATTGGTTTATGTCAGCTCGATTAAGGTGAATGGCGAGGCTACATTCGACACGCATAAATTTACTGAAGCAGATAATCCCGCCCCGCAAGACCCCTATGGCATTTCTAAATACGAAGCCGAGCAAACGCTGCATCGCGTCGCGCAACAGACAGGCTTGGAGATTGTCATCGTGCGCCCGCCGCTGGTGTACGGATCCGGCGTGAAAGGCAATTTCGCGCAGATGATGAATATTGTCGCCAAGGGTATTCCATTACCTTTTGCTGCCGTGCAAAATCTGCGCAGTTTTATTTATGTCGAAAATTTGGTGAGCGCGTTAATCGCCTGCGCGACGCATCCCGCTGCTGCCGGACAAATTTATTTGGTGAGTGATGGGGAAGATATTTCTACGCCAGATTTATTACGCCAACTTGCGCTTGCGATGAATATTCCTACGCGCTTATTTTCTTGTC
>JANONT010000084.1:0-2745 GCA_031420955.1 Candidatus Nitrotoga sp.
GGGGTGAGTTGTAAATGTTTGCTGGTGATTTGAATTTTTCCTTGTAGTTGCGCGGGACGCAGCATGGGAGAAATTTCGCCGAGCACAGCGGCAGGAATGGTCAAATTAAGATCATGCAATTCGATCTGGCCGGGTGACAGCACAGCTCGCATGGCGGAGGTTTTCGGTAAATCATCGCGCCATAAAGAGAGGCTTAATTGGCCGCTGAATAATGACCACGGATGAATTTCCCAATGCATTGGTTGCAGGGGCAGTAGCGCGTTATTTTTTTGCAGCAGCACGGGTGTGGCAGAGCCTTGCCAGAGCGTGCCGCCGACGTTGGTTAGCAGCAAACGGCCTCGTGATGCTTGCGTCGCCCAGCCGCTGAGTAGGGTGGCGGGGGCGGTGACGATGAGTGTGGTGAGTGCAACAAAAGTAAAGAGAAGTAATGTTGTTTTGCTCAGTAACTTCACCTGATTTACCTTCACTGGCTGCCCCCATTGGTCAGCGTCGCGCTAACTTTTACCATGCCTGCTTGTGGTAGTGCAGCAATGCTGGTGGAGTCGGCGCGTACATGTTGCGTTTGTTGTAGCTCGTGTAAAAAACGCAGCCATTGTTCAAACGAAACCGCGCTCAGAGAAACGCGCACCGCGTTTGGCTCTTGCGCGTCTAGCGTCGAAATAGCATCGCGAATTTGATGGCGTATGGCGACCGCTTCGATGGTTGATTTGAGTGAGTGCGCATCCAGCACCGCAGGCTTGGGACGATGGCGCAAGGTTGCCACTTCAGCCACTTGTGCTTGTAGTTGCAAGGCTTGGGCGCGCATAACAGGCACGCTGTGGTTTAATTTTTCGACCGCTGTATGCGCGGGTTGCCATAGCAAGGCATAGGCCAAAAGTGGCGACAACACGGCGGCAATTGCGGTTAACACCTGGCGCTCTTGCAGAGTGCGGCTGTGCCAATGTTGCTTGACGAATGCTTGCCAAGAATCTTTTAGCGAGGTGCTCATAGCTTGTTTCCTGAAATTATTTTGCCAGCTATTTTTTCATGGGCAATTTTTTCACGGGCAATTTTTTCGCTGAAAATTTTTGCAGCGGAAATTTTTTCACTCACCATCACCCCCCCAGCCATCAAACTGAGCCGCGCCTGCATTCCATCGCCGGCATTTTTTATTTCACCCATACGCACGCTCAGCCCAGATTGTTGCAACGCTTGTTGCAGTTTTTTAATGTCCGCGCCGTTCGTTAACTTAACATCGACATCCAGACGCCCGGCCTCGTAGTGCAAGGTTCGCACGCTGCCTGCGGGCAGTGCGTTTAAGCGGCGCGCCGCCACATTGAGCAGCGACAGAAAATCGCCCTCATCCGGCAAACCCGCCGCGTGGCGCAGCTCGGCCAAGTTGCGCTGCATTTGCAAAGGCGCGTTCACTAATGTGCTGCCTTCGCCAAACGCACTGCGAAAACTGCGCTGCATATTTTGCGTGAGCGTGGCGCGCTCTTGTGTGAGCAGGGCCCATTCGATGTGCGTGCCCACGGTCTCGATCACAAATAACACCAGTAAAATGAGCGCGACCGGACGTATATTCGGCCACCATTCTTTGATGCGTATGCTGGGTGCCAAGTCGCCCCACAGCATGTTCATGGCTTGTGCCGGGATGGCCGCACGCCGCCAGTCCCAAGTTGCGCCTAACTCCAACTGTACGGGTAGATTTTGCCAGGCGGGTAGTTTTTGTTCGATTGTAGAGAACGGGCGCACGATAATTTTTTGCGGTAAAGAGGGGCTGCGTAAAGCAAGCTGCAAAGCGGTGGGTGCGGTCGTGTCGCCGTCATTTTTGTTGCCATCTAGCATCATGCCGCCGGCGATATCGGTGCGTAAAAATCCGCTGCGACCATCCCATATCAGCGTCCAACTCCCTGCTTCCAACGGGGGTAAAAATGTTTCGGGAATCACGCGGCGCATATTTAATTTCGCGCTGCGGCACGCTTCGATAATGCGCGATAGCCAAGCTTTATCTACCACCGCCAACGGGGTGCGGCCATCTTGCATCGTTGCGCTGGGCACGACGTGATTATTTTCGGGCTCCGACCAAGTATGTTCTTCTGCGATAAAAGGCAGTGCTGCTTGCCAACGTCGCTTAGAGCCGGGTGGCAGCGTGCTACTAAAGCTCAACACGCGATCTGGCGCGAGTATGCCGATGCATTCGTGGCCTTTGGGTAGTGTGGCGAGCGGGTCGCTGCCCGATTGCAGCAGCGCGCCGGATTCGTCACACAACGCCCATTCGCAGGGTGAGGCACTGTCGCGCCAGTGGCTGGTGAAATAAATGCGTAACAACTTCATGGTTTATTTTGAGGGGCGTTAGAAAGCATATTAATCTTGTTAATCGTATGATGGGGTTTTCTCTTATTGTACATTTTGCCAAACAACTTTTGGCCAGCCGCTACCCGTTCGATGCAGTAAAGCGTGGGTCATCACTTGTGCGCGGCCAATGCTGGCGCGCCCGGTCACCCAAAAAAAATCACTCTTAACCGTAATGTCTTGATTCACCACCGCTGCGCCGCTCGATAACAAACGGTCACGAAAATCGGCCACGCTCTTGAAAGGCTTGCCAGTGCGTTGTTGTACGACGATGCGTGCGTTGGTTAAGCTCATATTTTTGAGTGCGGCTGCCAACACTTCGGGTGGCGCAAAATTGACATTAATCGGTGTGATGGACTGTGGCAATACCGTCACAAAATCTTGCAAAGTCGCAATCGTTTTTTTATCAAA
>JANONT010000085.1:0-8913 GCA_031420955.1 Candidatus Nitrotoga sp.
TGTGCGGGTGAAAATAGTACGGGGCATATTTTTTCGAGGGCGCGATCATGTAGCACGCGCTTTGCCCATCTGTAATCTTCCTCATCGCACAGCACAAATTTTATTTCGTCGTGCGCTTGCAATACGGCCAAATTGCCCCACAAATTTTTCTCGATCTCATTCGACGCAGGTGTTTTAATATCTAAAATTCTCATCACGCGCGGATCGACTTCGCTCACATCTATCGCGCCGCTAGTTTCCAGTGATACCTTGTAACCCGCATCACATAACGCGCTTAGTAACGGCAGACAATTTTTTTGCGCCAGCGGCTCGCCGCCCGTGACGGTGACATACGGGGTGGAATAGCGCGCAACTTCGGTGAGAATATTCACCAGCGTCATATTTTGACCGCCCGTAAAAGCATAGGCAGTATCGCAATACGTGCAGCGCAAGGGGCAGCCAGTCAGCCGCACAAACACGGTGGGCAAGCCCACGCGGCTGGTCTCGCCTTGCAGTGAATGGAAAACCTCGGTGATGCGCAGCGAATCGCTGGTGGAATACGACGGCATGGCGGACACTACTTAAGATTGGCTAAACGTTTTCTGGCTTTTTCAGCAGCTTCTCTACCAGGATATTTTGCGACTATTTTTTTGAGCGTGGCCTTAGCCGCATCGCGTTCTTTTAACTCCACGTGGCTATCCGCGATGCGAAAATAAGCGTCGACAGCTTTGGGGCTTTGTGAAAAATGATTCACCACCTGCTGATAGCTGAACAATGCGCGCTTGTAATCTTTGCTCTGAAAAGCGGCTTCACCCAGATCAAAATGAGCACTGGAAACATGGACTGAGTTGGGGTGTTTTTTAAGGAATTCTTGCAGGGCGGCAGTGGCTTTAGGGTAGCTATCGGTTTTCAGAAGTGCGTGTGCACCTTCGTAAGCCCGATTTTCAGTGGTGACTGCATCCTTTTGGGTTTCTGCTTCTTTAGCTGCGTCGGCGATAGCCGTTTCTATATTTCTCAAGCGGACATCTAGATCAACATAAAAATCTTTTTGTCGTTGCTTGGCCTCTTGTAGGCTGTGCGTTAACTCTTCGTTTTGGCCGCGCAATTTTCGCATCTCTGCGAGCTGTGTTTCAATTTGCGACAGCAAATCTAACATCGAACGAGATTGTTGCTTGCTCGCCTCGTCTAAGTTTTTTCTCGCTTCTTCAGACTTTTTGGCGGCATCTTCCAGTTTTGAAATGCGTGCCTCAAGTAGCTGAATTTTTTTCTGTGCGTCTTCATCGGTAAAAAGCCCCGCAAATGCGGGGCTAATAACCATGCAACTCCATCCGACAAACAAGATAGCCAAGATTTTCATTTGTGCCAATTTTACTGTGCCACTCAACCGCTGAAGGGCGAGCCATGCCCTTAATTTTGGCGGCGTTAAACCTTGGCTCGGAATGCGGGGGCGCGAAGCGGCAGACATTTGAGTCAACTCCGCTTCCTCGCCAAGATTTCTCTTGCACTGCATCCCTTGAGCGATTTTTGACACAGTAAAAATAATATATAGCTCAATTATTTTCTATAGACAATGTCTGTGCGACGGTTTTGCGACCAAGCGGATTCATCATGGCCTGTTGCTCTTGGCTTTTCTTCGCCAAAACTAACGGACTCAATCTGGCTGGCTTTAGCACCGCCCAGCATCAGCATTTTTTTCACGCCATTTGCACGACGCTGACCCAGTGCCAAGTTGTATTCACTGCTGCCGCGTTCATCTGCGTTGCCCTCTACACGAACCGAGCGGTTAGGGTTGTCGGCCAGATATTGTGCGTGCGCTTGAATAATGGCTTTGTCACCGCTCGGCACGCTGTCTGCATCAAACGGGTAAAACACACTACGTTTGGCCAATAAACTATTCGCGTCATTGAGTGGATCAACCATCACCGCCGCGGCTGGGGTAGGTTCAGCCATTGCTACAGGAGCTTCTTCTGGCGCAACTTCTACAACAGGTGCCACTTCCTCAACTGCTGCTGTTTCTTCTGCTACGGGTGGCGCGTCGCTGGCGCAAGCCGCTAAAAAATTCAAGAGCACAAAACCCATCACTAATTTTTTCATTGCCGATACCCCTTAAAGTAGTTATTTTCTTAAAAAAGGCCCCCAGGTTGGCTCACGTATATCCCCGCTTTGCGGAAACATTCTTTGTTTGACTCTGCCATCACTGGAAACGGTTGCCAATATACCACGACTCTTGGCTTCGGAGGAATACAGCACCAGTTTTCCGTTGGGTGAGAAGCTGGGCTTTTTTTCCCATCCGCCTTCGGTCAATAATTGCATTTGTCGGCTGTCAAAATCTTGCACGGCCACATAAAAACGTCCGCCGGAATGATGCGAGAACACAAAGCTTTTGCCATCTGGACTGTAACGCGGCGAGAAATTGCTGCCGCCTTCAAAAGTGAGCCGCTCCGCCGCTCCGCCATCAACCGATATGCGATAAATTTGCACGCTACCGCCGCGATCCGAGGCAAACAATAAATGCTGCCCATCGGGCGAAAAATTAGGCTCGGTGTCGATTGCGCCACCAAACGTCAGGCGGCGAAACTCTGTGCCGTTGGGGCGCACGATATAAATTTGCGAGCCCCCATCCCGCGTCAACACCACGGACAAATGCTTACCATCGGGCGACCACGCAGGCGAGCTGTTACTGCCAGAAAAATTTGCCAGCACAATGCGCTGATTGGTGTACAAAGACTGCACATACACCACCGCGTGTCCCAGCTCAAAAGTAACATAGGCCAAGTGGCTGCCATCCGGCGACCAAGCCGGCGACATAATCGGCTCATTAATACTCAGCACGGCCTGCTCACCGTAACCATCGCTGTCAGCCACCACTAAGCGATTATCCCGTCCCTGCCGATTGATATACGCGATACGTGTGCCAAACACGCCCGCATCGCCCGTTAATTTTTCATAAATTAAATCGGATACGCGATGGCTAATCGCGCGCATTTGATCTTTTCTAGCCGAGACCGCTTGCGCCAGCAACTCTTTCTTTTTGGTCATGTCCATCAATCGTACGCGCACTTCAATGCGGTCATTTGGCAGCTCATGCACGCTGCCGATCACCAGATTATCAATGCCTACCCAGTCGGCGTAGTTAATCTCGTGCAATTCTTTGGGTGACTTATCCGCCGCATCAATCAACTTAAACAAACCGCTGCGCTGCAAATCGGCGGTAACAACCGCGCTCACGTCTTTCATCAGCTTGGCATCGCCCGTGAAAGGCACAACCGTAATGGGAATTTGGTTTTCGCCAGAGCCAATAATTTCGATACTCAAAATGGCGTGGCTCGCAGAAGCCGCGCTCATCAAAATAAAAAATGCCCAGCTACGCCACACCATCATTCTTTGCATCGCTTACTCCGTAGGGCTAAATTTAAGTTCTATTTTACGAAACTGGTTAAACAACGCTTGATCCGGCGGCAGCGGGAGCGGCTGAGCGGCATCAATTGCCGCCGCCGTTTGCCGGTCATAGGCCGCGTTGCCGCTGGGCTTAACCAGCCGGCTTTCTAACACCGAGCCGTCCGGCAGCAAGGTCACCTCATACACCGCCGTCATGCGCCCTTCTTCCGGCCATTTTATTTTGCGCTTTATTTTAGCCAGAATGCGCGTTTTATAATCATTTACGATGTTGTTCGTGGCCGAATTTTTTGCGGCTTGCGCTCGCGCAAGTTCAGCTTGTTCTATTTCTTTTTGTTTCTGCAAGCGCGCTTCTTCTTGCTGCATTTTTTTCTTTTGCAGTGCTTCTTTCTCTGCTTCTTTTTGTTTCTCTTGTTTCTTTTTTTTATCAGTTAACTCAATTTCAGCTTTACTCGGCTTGGTGGGTTCGGGTGCTTTCACGGGCGCGGGTAGTAAAGGTTTTGCAAGTTTGGGTGGCTCCGCAGGGGGCGGAGGCGGAGCGGCAGGTGGCAGATCAACTGCGGGTGGCGCGGTTTCTATGTCCGGCAAACTTTCCCAAATATCCACCATCATCGGCTGCTGCGGGGTGACTTTCCAGCTTACGCCCAAAATGATAAATGCAAAAAACGCGCCGTTAACCAGCACCGCCAACAGTCCAGCGGAAAAGCGATAACGCTCGACGTAAGCCAATTCCTTCATGAACTTTTAGTGTGCGCCAACAGGCCAATTTTTTTGATTTGCTGCTGCTGCAACATATCCATCACCCGCACTACTTCTTCATAACGCACATCTTTATCCGCCGAAATAACCACCGGCTGATCTTTATTCAGAGCCTGTTTTTGTTTCAGTATTGCGATTAATTGTTCGTGCGTTACATTTTGCTCGTGCGCACTTTGGCTGCGGTCACGCAAGGCCAGTGCCGCATCTCTTTTAATAATTACTTCCAGTGGTGCGATGGGCGGCGCGGCAGATTTACCTATGCTGGGCAACTCAACTTGACCGACATTCATCAGCGGTGCGGTAATCATAAAAATTACCAACAGCACCAGCATCACGTCAATATACGGCACGACATTGATGTCGCGCATCGGCTGCAAAGTGTTGCGGGAAGAGCGGCGAGAGGTCATGGCTGGCGTTGTAATACGTTAGAAAATTCTTCCATAAAACTTTCAAAACGCGAAGATAAACGCGTCACATCATGCGCGTAGCGGTTATATGCCACCACCGCTGGAATAGCCGCAAATAAACCCATGGCGGTTGCCACCAGTGCCTCGGCAATGCCGGGGGCGACGTGTGCCAGCGTCGCTTGGCCGACGTTAGATAAACCGCGAAACGCATTCATAATGCCCCACACTGTGCCAAATAAACCCACGTAAGGACTGACCGAGCCGACCGTCGCGAGAAATGAAAGATGCGATTCCAGCGCGTCCATCTCGCGCTGATAAGTGGCGCGCATGGCGCGGCGTGTGCCGTCCATCACTGCGCTGGCATCCATACCAGACTTCTTTTTTAGCTTGATAAACTCGGTAAAGCCCGCCGCAAAAATACGCTCCATCGCACCCGTGTCGTCGTTGGCGTTGATGACATCCTGATGCAATCGATTCAGATCAGAATTCTCCCAAAATGTGCGCTCAAATTCAAAACTTAATCTGGTTTCGCGGCGTATCGCAAACATTTTTAAGAAAATGTACCACCATGATAAAAGCGAAACCAGCAGCAACAGCCCCATCACCAACTGCACCAGCAAACTGGCGTTTTGAATCATCTGCGTGAACGATAAATCTTGCGCTACATTCATTCCTGCTCCTTTATTTTTTCTGTGCTACATCCTGCATTTTTTTACGTAACACATCCGGCACACCCATCGGCTTAAAATTTTTCAGCGACACGCATACCAAATGAATCTCTGCTTCGACCAACACTTCTTCACCGCGCCGCACAAATTGCTTTAACGAAACGCGGCTGTTGCCCATGCTCTCCATCTGTACCCCCACGTCCAGCAGGTCATCTAACAGCGCGGGCTTGAGGTAATTGAGTTTGAGCGAGCGTACCACGAAAGCCGATTCAAAATTTTGGATAAGCCCGGCGTTAGTGTAACCATAACACTCGCGCATCCACTCGGTGCGCGCCCGCTCCAAAAAATTAACATAACTGCCGTGATAAACCACCCCACCCGCATCGGTATCCTGAAAATATACGCGAATAGGGAGTGTATAAATTGCAGCTTGAGTTGAATGGGGCATGAATATTATTGCAACGGTTGTTTTATGGTTTTAGTTTTGAATAATACAATAAACATCTATTTCTATGCTGCTAGAAGTCTCTCAAGGGATGCAGCGCAAGGCAAATTTTGGCGCAGAAGCGGAGTTGACTCAGGTGTCAATGAGCATTCTGAGCCGAAATTTAACGCCGCGATGTACCCTTCAGAGACTTCTAAATTAGCGCGCCTCTTCTCGCAGCTTAAGCGTCCGCCGCAACCACCAACCCAATCCCAATAATGCAGCAGCGAGTAAACCCAGCGGCCACCCGTGCGGCTGATTCCAACGACTGCGTAACGCATCGCGCTGCGCGGCATCTATACGCAAATATTTCATATTATTGTTAGCCATTTTATTGGGTTTGCTATTGTGCAGCCAAGCATGGCGTAGCGCGTAATCCTTGGGGTGATGCCCCCATAACCACGGCGAATCGCGGCGCAATATCGCCAGCATCTCGTCGATTATTTTTTGTCGGGGTACACCGTTCTCCATATTTTTCATTTGCTCGAACAAGCGATCAAATTCTGGGTTGCTGTAATTGGCCGCATTCTCGCCCCCAAATTTTACTTTGCTTTGCGCGCCATGTAGCAGAAACAAAAAATTCTCCGGATCGGGATAATCGGCATTCCAGCCGAAATAAAACATTTGCGTATCGCCCTTGCGAATTTTATCTTGGAAACGATTGTAGTCAGTGCTGCGCGCCACCAGTTGCAGGTTTATTTTTTCTAACTGCTTGCGTAGCCAGTCTAGGCGCGCCTTGCTACCTACCCCAGTGGCGGTCGTGTCCAGATAAATCACTAAAGGCTGCTTGGTTTTTTCGTCTAAACCATTCGGGTAACCCGCTTCGGCCAATAACTTTTTCGCCTCGTCAATTTCGCGGCGTTGTGGTTTATCGTTCACCCATTTGTAGACATAAGGATTGATGCCCGCCTCACCTTCGCGATAACCAAAAATGCCGGGTGGAATAGGGGACTGCGCGGCAATCCCGCGACCATTAGCAAAAATAGAAATAAATTCTTCCATGTCCACTGCTATTGCAATCGCGCGGCGCAGCTTGCTGGCTTTTTCCCCGCCTCCGCCGACGACGGGATCGAGCCAATTAAACCCCATGTACATGGTAGAAGTCGCCACCGAAGTAGACAAGGTAATGCCTTGCTCGCGCATCTCATTTGTTACATTTGTTTCACCGCCCACGCTTACTTGTACGGCTTGATCAAAACTATCGGAGCTGATGCCCGCTGCATCGTAATAGCCTTGCAAAAATTTATTCCAATACGGAATGGTTTCTTTTTCTAAACTAAAAACCACTTGCTCAATGAGCGGTAACGGCTTACCCGCGTCGCGCAACAGCCCGGCTGACGCGTCTTCTGCCTCGCCCTCAGGTGGATAAAATTCGCCTGCAAAATTTGGGTTACGCGACAACACCATGCGTTGGTTCGGATCATTCTCAGACAGATAATACGGCCCGCTGCCGACTGGCCACCAATCGAGCGTGAGGTTGCGCTCATGCAATCCCTGTTGGGCGTAAAAAAGCTCAGCTTCCACGGGCATCGGCGAAAAAAACGGCATCGCCAACCAGTACGCAAACTGCGGATATTTTCCGTAAATTTTGATGCGGTAAGTGGTTTCGTCCACCACCTGTACCCCTTCTAAAGGGTAATCGCGCAGGTCTAAAAAAGTAGCTGCCTGAGTTTTTAACTTGCCCTGCGCCTGCTGTAAAGTCGTCGCATAATTTTTCAGCCCCACAATATAATCGCCCATCAATCCTGCAATCGGCGAGTGAATAGCGGGGTGCGCCAGCCGTTTAATTTGATATACATAATCTGCTGCCGTCACCGCCCGCGTGCCGGTATGCGAAAAATCATTCAACGAATATTTGCCACGCAAGCTATCCTTATCTAAGGCGTGATATTCCAATTCACCTTTGGCATTGCGCGCAAAAGCGGGATGCGGCTGATAACGTAAATTGGGGCGCAACTTAATTTCATACACACTGAACGCTACTTTTACAGCGGGCGTGTTGGCCGCTAATGGTCGATTGCTTTTATCCAGATACGTTACCTGCGGCATGGCGCTGGCCGCCTGTGGGATAAGCGTGTACGGGCGTTTCAAATAATGATATTGCAGCGGTGGCTGATAAATTTGCGCGAGAAAAACATACTCGTTTTCGCTGTACGCACGAGCCGGATCAAGATGCTTGGGACGCTCGGCAAACGCTGTATAGAAAATAGATTTTCCCTGATCTGCAGCAGGATAGGGGTTGTTCCATAGCCCGCCATCGCAGGCGGCAAGCAAGAGTAATAGCGCAGCACAAATAGATCGATTCATGTGCGCAAGTTTATCGCAAAGGGCGGTATTCGGGGGAGTGAGGATTGGGGGAGAGCGTAGCGGGGGTGAGGGAGCAAGCTGAGATTGAAGTAGCAATGGAATGTGCGGTGTTCTCTAAATCGTCACGTTTACACCTTGCTGCACCAGTAAGCTGGCTTGGCCGGAGGTGTAAATGTTGTAAGTAATACCATCTAATGCTGAAGTTGCATTGGCATTGGTAAACCCAAGTGCGTTCACCGTATCACCACCCGCATCGCCTCTAACATAAAGCGTGTTACTGGTGTCAGATAATCCCAGCAAAGTGAGTGCGGTAACAGTCAAGCTGTTGTTGCCTGATCCAGTCAAGTTGATGGTCTCGATCGCGGTAATTTTGCTATCGAAGTTAGCAAGGTTGAGTGTAATTCCGCTACCCGATATCGACAAGGTATCCACTCCGCTGCCACCATCCACGCGCAAGAAGGTGAGGTCGCTGATCACAATTGTGTCATTGCCCGCGCCACCTTGGAAGGCATCTGCTCCCCCGCCGCCCGTCAGGGTGTCGTTGCCCAAGCCGCCGACAAAGGTGTTGGCACTGGCATTACCCGTCAATACATTTGCTGCGTCCGTACCTAAATGCGTCACCGCGCCAGTCAAATTGCTGCCGAAGACCACATAAGCCGCACCGGAACTGTCGCCCACCCGTTCATCCACTCCAGAAGTCGGTGGCAGATCAGCGAACGGTGCGCCAATCAGCAAATCATCGAAACCATCGCCGTTGACATCGCCCGCACCGCTCACCGATCTGCCGTTGGTGTCGCCCAGATTTTCGGCGGACAACTTGAAGCCCGCGCCACCCAGATTGGCGAGATCAATGTTGGCAAAGCCGCCCGCTTTACCAAAGATCAGGTAGGACGCGCCCGTTAAATGGGTGATT
>JANONT010000086.1:0-5238 GCA_031420955.1 Candidatus Nitrotoga sp.
CACGGTCATAGAATTCGCCTACCGGCCATTCTGGCAGGTCGCCAATCGCATCACGTATGACAAGATGTGCTGCATCTCTGCCTTCGCCATGGCTTGGTTGTGGGAACTCGTATTCAACACCCAAGTCTTCGCGAATGCCGACAATGAAAATTCGTTTACGCTCCTGTGCTACCCCATAGTCAACAGCATTCAGTACATCGGCTTTGACAAGATAGCCCGCATCACGAAACACCCGGAACTGATCTTCAAGTAGGTGCGAAAAATTTTTTCGCACCATGCCAGAGACGTTTTCAACAATAAATGCCGTGGGGCGAATATTATGTAACGCACGAGCAAACTCCAGATAGAGGGTGTTAATTTTGCGCGATGGGTCACGCGACCCTCCTTGACTAAAACCTTGGCATGGATAACAGCCCACCAATAACTCGGCTTCCGGGAATGCCTCAATCTTGGTTACGTTTCCTATCCGGTAATCTGTTTCGGGGTGATTGGCGAGATAAACATCGCGGGCATAGGGAAGCAAGTCATTAGCCATGACAATATCAAATCCGGTCGCAATCACACCTGCGTCCGAACCACCACATCCAGAGAACAAAGAAACAGCTTTTGGCATAACCTCCCTTTCGAGGGCGTATTTTACGCCAAACGTCCATAAACCGCATAAACTAACCCTGTCCAATATAAAATGACCTTGTCAGTTCTGTAAACACCAATATGCCATCACCAAAATATCCTTCAACTGTTTGGGAAGTCGCGGCGGCGCTGCATAAGTGCTACCGCGACTTCAACCACTACAACCTCAAAAACCCGCTGGACGAATTGCTGTTCATCATTTGCAGCACCAAGACCGGCGAAGCAAGCTACCGCAATACTTACCGCGCGCTGAAACAAACTTTCCCCACGCATTTGCATATCGCCGAAGCGCCCGCCGAATATATCGCGCGGCCTATCGTCAGTGGTGGATTGTCGAACCAGAAAGCGCAAGCGATCCGCGATCTTCTCGACATCATCGTGGACAAGTTCGGCGAACCGACTCTCAAGCCATTGCGCAAGATGAGCGACGAAGATGCGGAAGATTTTTTGTTGTCGCTGCCGGGGGTTGGCAAAAAAGTGGCGCGCTGCGTTTTGATGTACTCGTTGAACAGGCAAGTTTTCCCTGTGGACACCCATTGCTGGCGCATCGCCCGGCGGCTCGGCTGGGTCAGGCCGACGCAAAAAGATAAACATTGCGCGCCGCGCGATATGGATAGGTTGCAATCCAAAATTCCACCCGATCTGCGCCACTCGCTGCACGTGAACATGATTTCTTTGGGGCGCGAGATTTGTGCGCCGACTACACCCCGGTGCGATGAATGTCCCATATCAGCTTGGTGTCCCAGAATGGGTGTGCCGAAAGATAAGGCATAGAGCACCCTCAAAATTTGATGTATTGGCGCATATTGATCGGCATGTGCCGGGCTATTGCCGGAATGTTTCGTAGTAAAATACGACGGTCGGATTTTCCGCCGCCATATTTATTACCTATTCATCCATGAACCCACTCTTAAATTTCACTAGCCTGCCGCATTTCGAGGAGATTAAACCCGAACATGTCGCGCCTGCCACAGAACAATTACTGGCCGAAAATCGTCAGTTAACGGCAAAATTATTGGCTGATACTGAGCAGCCTACTTGGCAAAATTTTGTGATGCCGATGGAAGATGCGAACGAGCGTTTGTCGCGGGCGTGGGGGCCGGTCGGGCATTTGAATGCGGTGATGAACAGCGCGGAATTGCGCGAGGCATACAACATCACCTTACCTGTTATCACGCAATATTATGCGGAGCTGGGGCAGAATCTCGCGCTGTTTGAGAAGTTTAAGCAGTTGCGTAATAGCCCTGAATATGCGGATTTGAGCGCGGCGCGCAAAAAAATTATTAAGAATGCGTTGCGTGATTTTCGTCTGGGCGGCGCGGAATTGTCGGATGACAAGAAGGCGCGTTATTTGGAAATTCAGGAACGCTTATCGGAATTGTCGTCGCGCTTTTCTGACAATCTGTTGGACGCAACCAATGACTACACCTTGCTCATCGAAGATAAAAACGAGTTGAGCGGCTTGCCGGATGATGTGTTGCAGGCGGCGCACGAAGCCGTCCAAACTGCCGGCAAAGCAGGTTGGTTATTTACGCTAAAAGCCCCGTCGTATATGCCGATTATGCAATATGCCGATAACCGCGCATTGCGTGAAAAAATGTACCGCGCTTACGCGACTCGCGCCAGCGAGTTTGGCAAGCCGGCGTTCGACAACACCCCGCTGATGGAAGAGATCGTCAAGCTGCGCGGCGAGGAAGCGAGGCTGTTGGGCTTCGCTAATTTTGGTGAGTTGTCATTGGCTAGCAAGATGGCCAATTCGCCACAACAGGTGTTGGAATTCATGCGCGAATTATCAAGTCGTGCTCGACCTTTTGCGGATAAAGATTTAGCCGAGTTGCGCGCGTTTGCAAGCGCAGAATTGGGGCTGCAAGATTTGCAATCATGGGACATCAGCTATGCCAGCGAAAAATTGCGCGAGCAACGCTACGCTTTTTCCGAGCAGGAAGTGAAGCAATATTTCCCGGAAGATGCGGTGTTGCCCGGCATGTTCAAATTAATCGAGACGCTGTATGGTTTGCAAATAAAAATTTCTAACGCGCCGGTCTGGCATGAGGATGTACGATTTTTTGATATACGTAATCAACAAAATCAATTAGTCGGCCAATTTTATTTGGACCTGTATGCGCGCAACAGCAAACGTGGTGGCGCGTGGATGGATGAGGTGATTGCGCGCCGTCGTCTTGTTAGCGGGATACAAACGCCGGTTGCGTATCTGAACTGTAATTTTGCAGCACCGGTGGGCGGCAAACCTGCCGTGTTCACCCATGACGAAGTGATCACGCTGTTTCATGAATTCGGCCACGGCTTGCATCATCTGTTGACGGAGGTGGAAGACTTGGCCGTGTCCGGCATCAACGGTGTAGAGTGGGATGCGGTCGAGTTGCCCAGCCAGTTCATGGAGAATTTTTGCTGGGAGTGGGAGGTGCTGCGCGGCATGACGCGGCATGTAGATAGCGGTGCAAGCATTCCCCGCGCACTGTTTGACAAAATGCTGGCCGCGAAAAATTTTCAGAGCGGTTTGCAAACGCTGCGCCAAATAGAATTTTCATTATTCGACATGTTGATGCACAGCAATTTTGAGGCGGGTGGCGGGAAAACAATATTGCAATTGCTCGACGAAGTGCGCGCCGAAGTTGCCGTGCTGATCCCGCCCGCGTTTAATCGTTTCCCGCACAGTTTCTCGCATATTTTTGCGGGCGGTTATGCGGCGGGCTACTATAGTTATAAATGGGCGGAAGTGTTGTCGGCGGATGCGTACAGCTTATTTGAAGAGAACGGCGTGTTGAACCCGGATGTGGGTGCGCGCTTTCGTGCCGAGATTTTGGCGGTGGGCGGCAGTCGTGATGCGATGCAATCTTTTGCCGCTTTTCGTGGTCGCGAGCCGAGTATCGACGCGCTGTTGCGGCATAATGGCTTGATAGAAGTGTAGCTAAAATTTATGGGTTTAATCAGGAGAAAAAATCATGCAAAATATTTCTGATACCAAACAAATAAAAAGTTTTCTTGCCGTAAGTACCTTTATTGTTGTGGCTTGCGTGCTGGCAGGCTGTGGCGAAAAGCCTGCGCCATTAACGCCCACGCCGAAGACAGAGACGACTAAATTATTTGAACAAGAACGTGCGGTGCTGGAAAAAGCCAAGGGCGTGGAGCAAGGGTTAAGCAAAAATGCCGAGCAACTTAAGCAAGATGTAGAGCAACAAGCGCAATAAAATTCTGTTTTTTAAAAAGAGAGAAACATGAAATATTTTTTAGTCTCGCTTATCTGCGCGATGTTTGTATGCTCAGCCGCACAGGCTGCCGAGCGATATCGCTGGGTGGATAAATCCGGCAAGGTGCATTACGGTGACACGCCGCCAGCGGACGCGGTTGAAGTCAAAACTAAAAATATTTCGGATGCGACTTCGTCAAATGATGACCTCCCTTTCGCCACGCGCCACGCACAAGAAAATTTCCCTGTGACCTTGTATGTCGGCAATGGCTGCGGCGATGCGTGTAGCCAAGGGCGCGGCCTGTTGAAAAAGCGCGGCATCCCGTTCACCGAAAAAAATTTGCAAACCAAGGGTGATATTGATGCGTTCAAAAAATTAACAGGTAGCGACGTCGTGCCCGTGTTGGCAGTGGGCAAAAATTATGTAAACGGGTTTTTAGATGAGGCGTGGCACAGCGCGCTCAGCACCGCAGGCTACCCTAAAGATGCGCCGTATCGCGCACCGCCTCCTCCCACTCTACCTGCTCCCACCGCTGAAAGCGCGGCTGAAGAATGAAAATCGCTACCTGGAATGTGAACTCGCTTAACGTGCGCCTGCCGCACGTATTAGATTGGTTGGCTGCGAATCAACCCGATGTGTTGTGCTTGCAGGAACTCAAACAAGAAGATCGCAAATTTCCATTGGCGGACTTGCAGCAAGCCGGATACCAAGCCGCATTCATCGGGCAAAAGACCTATAACGGCGTGGCAATTATCAGCAAATTCACGCCGCAGGAGGTGGTGTTAAATCTGCCCAATTTTGCGGATGAACAAAAACGCTTGGTCGTCGCAACGCTAGATGGTGTGCGGGTGGTGTGCGTGTATGTGCCGAACGGGCAGAGTGTAGATTCGGATAAATATCAATACAAGCTGGCGTGGCTGACGGCATTAGTGGAGTGGCTTAAAGCAGAATTAGTGCGCTATCCAAAATTAGTTTTATTGGGCGATTTAAATATCGCGCCGGAAGATCGTGATGTGCATGACCCCGCTGCATGGGTGGGCAATGTGTTGGTGAGCAAACCGGAGCGCGCCATGTTTCACGCGTTGGAAAAATTGGGTTTGCGCGACACTTTTAGATTATTTGAGCAACCCGAAAAATCATTCTCCTGGTGGGATTACCGCATGATGGCATTTCGCCGCAACCACGGTTTACGCATCGACCATATTTTGATCAGCGCGAATTTACAATGTAGCGCGTGCCACATCGACAAAGCCCCGCGCAAGTTAGAGCGCGCCTCCGACCATACGCCAGTGGTGGCAGAGATTGCCTGAATATCAAGACTATCTCTAAGTGTGCGGCCAACGGCACACACCTTTCGCATTAACTCCCCAACACTTTCGTCACTGCCGTGCTTACT
>JANONT010000087.1:0-5358 GCA_031420955.1 Candidatus Nitrotoga sp.
ACCATTTGTTAAAGACCCCGACACCTTGATCGAAAAGTTTCTAGCTCGGCAAGGCGCGCAAGTTAAGGCCTTTCAAATGTTCATTGTGGGCGAAGGCATCGAAAAAGTGGTTGTGGATTATGCTGCGGAAGTGGCCGCAGCAGCGAAGGTATAAACATGGCAACTGCTCCGACTCCGGCCTATAAGCGCGTCCTGCTCAAACTCTCTGGCGAAGCCTTGATGGGCGATGACAGCTACGGCATTAACCGCACCGTCATCGAGCGTATCGTTGCGGAAATCGGCGAGGTTGTGGCGCTGGGCGTGCAGGTTGCAATCGTAATTGGAGGCGGCAATATATTTCGAGGGGTTGCCCCCGCTGCGGCAGGCATGGATCGCGCCACAGCGGACTATATGGGTATGTTGGCCACGGTTATGAATGCGATGGCTTTGCAAGATGCCATGAAGCGCGTGGGACTGGATTGTCGCGTGCAATCCGCGTTGAATCTGGAGCAAGTGGCCGAGCCATTTATACGCGGCAAAGCATTGCGTTATCTGGAAGAAGGTAAGGTCGTGATATTTGGTGCTGGCACGGGCAATCCCTTTTTTACAACCGATACAGCAGCGGCGTTGCGCGGGGTAGAAATGGATGCCGAAGTGGTCATCAAAGCCACCAAGGTGGATGGGGTTTATACCGCCGATCCGAAGTTAGATAAAACCGCGACGCGCTACCTCAAGCTGAGCTTCGATGAGGCGATCAGCAAAAATCTTAAAGTGATGGACGCGACCGCGCTGACTTTGTGCCGCGACCAAAGCTTGCCTATCATTGTCTTTAATATTTTCACGCATGGCGCGCTCAAGCGCGTGGTGATGGGAGAAGATGAAGGTACTTTAGTGCACTGCAACTAATTAGGGGTGGGGATGTAATGATCGCTGACGTTAAAAAAAATACCGAACAAAAAATGAATAAGTCGCTGGAAGCGCTCAAGGCGGACTTCGGCAAAATTCGTGCAGGCCGGGCGCACATCGGCATACTCGATCACGTCATGGTGGATTATTACGGCACGGCTACATTGATTTCGCAGGTGGCTAACGTCACCTTGATTGATGCGCGCACCATAGGCGTACAGCCGTGGGAAAAAAAGCTCATCAGCGCGATTGAAAAAGCCATACGCGATGCCGATTTGGGGCTGAACCCCTCAACCAACGGTGATGTGATTCGCGTGCCGATGCCGATACTCACCGAGGAGCGTAGGCGTGATTTAATCAAGGTTGTGCGCGCCGAAACTGAAAATTCCAAGATTGCTATTCGCAACATCCGCCGCGATGCCAACGAGCATCTCAAGAAATTATTGAAGGATAAAGAAGTCAGCGAAGATGACGAGCGTCGTGCGCAAGATGAAGTACAAAAGCTAACTAACCGCTTTGTGGCGGATGCAGACAAGGCCTTGCAAACAAAAGAGGCCGAATTGATGGCGGTTTAACGGTTCATTTGTTGAAGCCTACAGATCACACAATATAAAAATTACACGAATCGCCTCCTTTCCTCTCCTTGATGCCTGATCGGAATTCCTAATGGCGTTATTTCAAAGCTCTACCCGCGACATCCCAACCGCGCCACCCGTGCCACGCCATATTGCCATTATCATGGATGGCAATGGCCGCTGGGCGAAGCAACGCTTTATGCCGCGCGTGGTGGGGCATCAACGCGGCGTAGAGACCGTGCGCGAGGTAGTTAAAGCGTGTCGTAATCAGGGCGTGGAATATCTCACACTGTTCGCTTTCAGCAGCGAAAATTGGCGCAGACCCGCTGATGAAGTAAGGTTTCTGATGGATTTGTTTTTGAAAATGCTGGAACGAGAAGTCAGCAAGCTGCACGACAATAATATCCGCCTAAAAATTATCGGTGACCGCAGCCGCTTTGACGATAAGCTCAACCGCCACATTGCCGAGGCCGAGCAACTCACGCAACACAACACCAGTTTAACTTTAACCGTGGCCGCCAATTACGGTGGCCGCTGGGATATGCTACAAGCGGTGCAAGCCATGCTGCAAGCGCATCCTGAGCTGGCTAATGAGTTTGCCGAAGAAGATTTTACCCCCTACCTTTCCATGCATTACGCGCCTGAACCGGATTTATTTATACGCACCGGGGGCGAGCAGCGTATAAGCAACTTCTTGCTGTGGCAATGCGCTTACACCGAGCTTTATTTCACTGACACGTTGTGGCCAGCTTTCGATGAAGCTGCTTTGCATTTAGCCATTCAATCGTATCAATCGCGCGAACGCAGATTTGGCCGAACGAGTGCCCAGCTTGATGAGGCGAGCGAGCAATTGGTACAAAAAGGCCAGCATAATGCTTAAACAGCGCGTGATTACCGCCATCATTTTAGCAATAGTATTTTTGTCGGCATTGTTCTTTTTGCCGCCCACCGCTTGGGTGGCCTTGATGGTGCTCATGGTGTTGTACGGCTTGTTGGAATGGGCACGGTTGGCAAAATTTTCCAGCACTGCCACCTATATTTATTTGGGGCTGAGCTTATTGCTCACGCTGGCTATCGTGTGGGTCAATATTTCATCTCCCGCACAAGTTGAATCCTTGCACATGATTATTTATGGTGTGTCTGCCGTGCTGTGGGTCGCCGTTGTGCCCGCTTGGATGATAGGCGGGTGGCAGGTGCGGCAGCCGCAATTGATGGCCGTGTTGGGCTGGATGTTGTTAATCCCGACCGGGTTGGCGATGGTCGATTTACGTCAGCAAGATGCGTGGTTGTTGCTCAGCATTATGGGCTTGGTGTGGATGGCGGACATTGCCGCTTATTTTACGGGGCGTAAGTTTGGCAAACATAAACTCGCCCCCAGCATCAGCCCCGGCAAAACTTGGGAAGGCGTGGCCGGCGCGCTGGTCGGCGTGACTTTGTACGTGTTGGTGCTGGGATGGGCGAGCGGATTTTTTGAATTGCAGACCACGTTGTTGGGCATGGTGCTCCTCTCGGCATGGTTGGGCGTGGGCTTCTCGGTGATCGGCGATTTATTTGAGTCAGCCATCAAGCGTCAGGCAGGTGTAAAAGACAGCGGCACAATCTTGCCCGGCCACGGCGGTTTGCTCGACAGGATAGACGCGCTGACCTCGACTTTGCCTATCGCCGCAGGCGTATTGCTCTTGCAAAAAATATTATGAATCGCATCCGTCATCTCACCATCTTAGGTTCAACGGGCAGCATAGGGGTGAGCACCTTAGACGTGGTGGCGCGCCATGCGGATCGCTATCGTGTGGTGGCGTTGACGGGGCAGCGGCAAGACGATGTGCTGTTCGAGCAATGCCTGCGCTTTAAGCCGCGCTATGCCGTGCTATTGGATGAAGCTGCCGCTACACGACTTGCTTCAAAAGTGAAGCAGGCAGGCTTAGAGACAGAGGTTTTGCAAGGCGCGGCGGCCTTGGAACGCGTTGCCGCATTACCAGAAGTGGATACCGTAATGGCCGCGATAGTCGGCGCGGCAGGGTTAAATCCAACGCTGGCTGCAGCGCGTGCCGGTAAAAAAATTCTGTTGGCGAATAAAGAAACGCTGGTCATGGCCGGGCGGATTTTTATGGAGGCGGTGCAAAAATCTGGCGCGATATTGTTGCCCATAGACAGCGAACACAACGCGGTATTTCAAGCCTTGCCTACCGGGTATAAAGGTGTAGATTGGCCTAGCAGTGGCGTGAGTAAAATATTATTGACTGCATCTGGCGGGCCGTTTCGCAATACGCCTTTGGCCGAGTTAAAGCATGTCACGCCAGAGCAAGCATGCGCGCATCCCAACTGGGCGATGGGGCGAAAAATATCGGTTGACTCGGCCACCATGATGAATAAAGGGCTGGAAGTAATTGAGGCGCATTGGCTGTTTAACGCACCTGCCGAGGCGATAGAAATCCTAGTGCATCCGCAGAGCGTTATTCATTCGCTGGTGCAATATGTGGACGGCTCGGTGCTGGCGCAGCTGGGTAACCCCGACATGCGCACTCCAATTGCACATGGTTTAGCTTACCCTGAGCGCATAGATTCGGGCGTAGCACCGTTAGATTTACTTAAGGTGGTGACGCTTAATTTTGAGGCCCCAGATTTTATCCGCTTTCCGTGCTTGGCCTTGGCTTATCAGGCGTTGCGCGAGGGAGGCACCGCACCTGCTATATTAAATGCGGCCAATGAAGTGGCCGTGGCGGCATTTTTAGAACGCAAGATTGCATTTTTAAGCATTGCAAATGTAATTGCCGAAGTGCTGGCTAAGTTACCCAGCAGCGCAGTGAACACACTGGAAGATGTATTGCAGGCCGATGCCGCAGCGCGAGTAGCGGCGCAGGATGCAATCTCACACGTATAATTTTATGGTCACTATATCCATATGACTTCATTATTTGCATTCATAGGCGCGATAGCGTTGCTGGTGGTGATCCACGAGTTTGGACACTATTGGGTGGCACGCAAGTGCGGCGTAAAAGTGCTGCGCTTTTCGGTCGGTTTCGGCACGGTTTTGTATAGCAAGCGGTTCGCGGGCGGCGACACGGAATGGGTTATTTCCGCCATCCCATTGGGTGGCTACGTCAAAATGTTAGACGAGCGCGAAGGCAATGTGACCGAGCAAGATTTACCCTTTGCGTTTAATCGCAAGCCAGTATTGCAGCGCATGGCGATTGTGGTGGCTGGCCCGATTGCAAATTTATTATTAGCTATTGTGCTGTACGCCAGCTTATTTATTTATGGCGTGCCGGGACTGAAACCTATGCTGGGCGAGCTTATTCCGGCATCACCCGCCGCTAATGCGCGCATGGTCGCGCAGGAAACCATCACCCACATCAATGGACAAGCCATACAAAGTTGGGAGCAAGTGCGCTGGGTATTACTAGAGATTGCTTTGCAGCGCGCCGAGGCGCGTATCGAAGGACAAACAGGGCAGGGTGAAACGTTGAGCCATGTACTGGATATGAGCGTGTTAGCCCCTGCCGATTTGGATGGTGATTTTTTGCGCAAGCTCGGCTTGCAACCCTATCAGCCCTTGATTTTACCAGTGATAGGCAAGCTGATACCCGGCGGCGTGGCCGAACGTGCCGGGCTGCAAGTTGCCGACCATGTGCTGAGTGTAGATGGCCGTGAAGTGGCGCGCTGGGAAGAGTTGGTAGAAGTGGTGCGGAGCAACCCCGCCAAAACGCTGCGCTTTGATATTGCACGCGCAGGTAATTTTCTCAGCATCAATCTTGCGCCAGAGGCCAGTCATGAAGGTGAAAAAACCATTGGCAAAATTGGCGCGGCACCCCAAATCGATAAAAGTAAATTTGAGGCCATGCTCACTGAAGTGCGTTACGCGCCGCTGGCAGCATTGCAGCAAGCATTGAGCAAAACC
>JANONT010000088.1:0-2031 GCA_031420955.1 Candidatus Nitrotoga sp.
CCATGATCCTGGTGCATCACGATGGGGATGTGCGGATAAGCTTCAACCGCCGCCGCGATGAGGTGGCGCAAAAATGCCTCGCCCGCATACTTACGCGCACCTGCCGAGCCTTGCATAATGACCGGGCTGTTGCATTCGTCGGCGGCTTCCATAATCGCTTTAACTTGTTCCAGATTGTTGACGTTAAACGCCGGTAAGCCGTAACTATTTTCTGCTGCATGGTCCAGCAGTTGACGTAATGATACGAGAGCCATTTTCTTCTCCTAAATTAAAAAACTTTTCGCTAAAAACTATCTAATCAAACTAAATTCTTAAGGGCGCAGTGTACGGGGAAACCCAGTTAGAATTCAACCCTTCAATCGGCGTGTTCGCCCACGCGTACTATCTTCATTGTGTTGGTGTGGCCGGTTTTGCCGACCGCCTCACCGATGGTCATGACCATCAAATCACCCTTCTCAACCAGCCCTAAGCGCACTAATTCTTCTTCGGCGGCACGCAACACGACCGATGCAAATTGCGATTCAATATTAAACGCGATGGGATGCACGCCGCTAAACAAGGTCACTTTGCGTAAGGTGCTTTCCATCGGAGTCATCGCAAAAATAGGCACGCCCACGTTGACGCGTGACATCCATAAGGTGGTCGAGCCCGATTGGGTCAAAGTTACAATAGCCTTCACTTTAAAATGTGACGCTGCATATAGCGCAGACATGGCAATGGACTGATCGATGCGCGTAAATTTTGAGCGGGTCAAGCGTTGGTCGGTGGCATTCGCATCCAACTCCGTCTCGGCTTTGCTGCAAATACGCACCATCGCTTGTATGGTTTCTATCGGGTAATCGCCCACTGCGGTTTCCGCTGACAGCATGACCGCGTCCGTGCCATCCAACACGGCATTGGCTACGTCTGAGACTTCCGCGCGGGTAGGAATCGGGTTGGTAATCATCGACTCCATCATTTGCGTTGCGGTAATCACCAATTTATTTTTAGCACGCGCCATGCGAATCATGCGTTTTTGCAAGCCCGGTACGGCGGCATCGCCCACTTCCACCGACAAATCACCCCGCGCCACCATAATGGCATCGGAGGCATCCATAATTTCTCCCAGCACGGGAATGGCCTCCGCGCGCTCAATTTTAGCCATGAGCATACTGGTGCCACCCGCTGCCACCATAAGCGACCGTGCCAATTTCATATCATCGGCAGACCGAGGAAAAGAAACCGCCAAGTAATCTGCTTTAATGAGTACAGCGGTTTTAATATCTTCCTTATCTTTGTCAGTTAAGGCGGGTGCGGTTAAGCCGCCACCCTTACGGTTAATCCCTTTGTTGTTAGACAGATCACCGCCGCGTACCACTTTACAGATTATTTTTGATCCATCCACCTCTACAACATCAAATTCCAACATGCCATCATTCAGCAACAACACCGTACCCGCGCTGACATCATTGGGTAATGCTTTGTAATCTAGGCCCACGCCTTCTTGGTCACCCAACGCTGTTCGTGCCGCATCCAGCGTGAATATATCGCCGCTCCGCAAGGTGATTTTATTTTTCTCAAATCGCCCGATACGAATCTTAGGGCCCTGCAAATCAGCCAAAATACCGACACTGCGCCCGCAAGCCAACGCTGCCGCACGCACTCTTTCGGCACGATCAATATGATCTTGTGCGCTGCCGTGCGAAAAATTCATACGCACCACATCGACACCTGCAGAAATTAATTTTTCCAGCACAGCTTGGGTATCAGAGGCTGGGCCTAATGTGGCAACAATTTTGGTTCTGCGTAGCATACATTTCCTGTTATTATTTTCTTCCAACGCCGGATAAAAACGATCACTGTGTTGGCATCGTCTTCGACTCCTGAGTGAAACAACTAGCCATCCCACTAAGCAACCAAAAGACGGTTGCAAAGTGGTTGGTTATAGCCGTACTCAAATGTACTGTCTTCACCCGCAAGGGGTAGGCCGTGGTTGTAAAGCCGATAAATCGGCAACAACCATGCACCGTCGCCTCATCCTTGCCGCCTTGT
>JANONT010000089.1:0-6414 GCA_031420955.1 Candidatus Nitrotoga sp.
CCGCCATCGTAGCGGGTATGGCTGCCGCCGATAAAACCCATTCATTTGAAATTATAGAAGATCGAAAATCCGCCGTTACGGGCGCGATTCACTCGGCGCGTGCCATTGATACCGTGTTGGTGGCGGGCAAAGGGCATGAAGATTATCAAGAAATAAACGGCATCAAACATCCTTTCAGCGATGTGCAAATCGCGCAGCAAGCGTTGCAAACATGGCAGGGTCAAACATTGCAAAGTCAGGCATTCCAGAGAGGGGGGCGAATATGATGTATTTAAGTCGTGCCGCCGCTATTTTGAACGGCCGGTTGCTGGGTCGCGATGTGTTGTTCAATGGTATTTCAACGGATAGCCGCACGATTGCGGCGGGCGATTTATTTATCGCCTTGCAAGGAGGTAACTTTGACGGCGCAGCGTTTGTGCATACAGCGGCACAAGCCGGTGCAGTGGCCGCATTGGTAAATGTTAGCAGCTATCAAATGGCCGCAAACAATGCTCGGGCGGATGACAGCGCGAGCCTTGTTCAAAGCACCATCCCGTTGTTATTGGTGAACGATACCAAACTTGCATTAGGCGGCTTGGCCGCACATTGGCGCGCCCAATTTCCGCTGCCGCTGGCGGCGGTAACGGGCAGTAATGGCAAAACCACGGTTAAAGAAATGTTGGCCAGCATACTGCGTGTTGCAACCAACAGTGCCACCGAAGGCAGCACCGATGCGGTATTGGCGACGCATGGAAATCTCAATAATGATATTGGTATGCCGCTGACTTTATTAAAACTGCGCGCCAAGCATCGTTACGCCGCGATCGAAATGGGGATGAATCACACGGGCGAAATTGATTATTTAAGCCGTATTGCGCGCCCTGATGTGGCGATTGTTAATAATGCCGGCAGCGCGCATCTGGCGGGCTTGGGCTCTATCGCGGCGGTGGCGCGTGCCAAAGGTGAGATTTTTGCAGGGCTGTCTGTGCAAGGCACTGCGATCATCAATGCCGATGATAACTATGCATCGCTGTGGCGCGAGTTGGTCGGCGATAAAAAAATAATTGATTTCGCGCTCGATCATCCCGCCGCCGTCACCGCGCAATGGCAGATGCTGGAATATGGCGCAAATATGGATGTGCGCACGCCGCAAAGTAATTTCAGCGTGCAGTTACAAGTGCCGGGCGCGCATAACGTGCGGAACGCATTGGCCGCGATTGCGGCTGCCGTGGGGTTAAATATCTCCAATACGAACATTGTTGCTGGACTGGAAAATTTCTTGGGCGTGGCAGGTCGTATGCAACGCCATGTCACCGCACATGGCGCGCAATTAATCGATGATAGTTACAACGCTAACCCTGCTTCGTTACGCGCCGCGTTGCGCGTGCTGACCCAGGCCACGGGCACAAAGATTTTAGTGCTGGGCGATATGGGCGAGCTGGGCGCAGAGGCCGCAGAACTGCATGGACAACTGGGGGCGGAAGCGCGCGAATTAGGGATAGATGAATTGCTGGCGCTGGGTGAATTAACGCGTCACACCGTGCGCGAATTTGGCGCGGGCGCGCAACATTTTGCAAGCATCGAGGATTTACTCGCCGTGCTGAATCAAAAGCTGGATGCCAAAACCACGCTGCTGGTTAAAGGCTCGCGCTTTATGCGGATGGAAAGAGTTGTGCACCATTGCATATCAGCAAATAAGCCCTCAGAGGGGATGCATTAATTTATGGAGTATTTATGTTACTAGCACTCGCACAATGGTTGGCACAAGACATTCGCACCTTCAACGTGTTTAATTACATCACGCTGCGGGCGGTGCTGGCTGCGATGACCTCGCTCTTTATTTCTTTCATGGTGGGGCCGGCCATGATACGCAAATTAACTGCGTATAAAATCGGACAATCAGTGCGCGATGATGGCCCGCAAACGCACCTCATCAAGGCCGGCACCCCAACAATGGGCGGCGCGCTCATACTCACCTCCATTACCATTACCACGTTGCTGTGGGCAGATTTAAATAATCATTATGTGTGGGTGGTGCTGCTGACCATGATCGGCTTTGGCGCAATCGGCTGGGTCGATGATTACCGCAAAGTGGTGCATCGCAACCCCAAAGGCTTATCGGCGCGCGCCAAAATGTTTTGGCAATCTATCATCGCGCTCATCGTCGGCGTGTATTTGTGGCAAACCGCCACGCTGCCCGAGCACACCACGCTCATTGTGCCCTTTTTCAAACTGCTGACATTTTCACTGGCCGGTGCAGTGTTCATTGCACTGGTGTATTTTGTGATTGTCGGCACCAGCAACGCGGTGAATTTAACCGATGGTTTAGATGGTTTAGCGATCATGCCAACAGTGATGATTAGCAGCGCGCTGGCAATTTTTTCTTACGTTGCCGGACATGCCGTGTTCGCTAAGTATTTAGGTATCCCCTATATCCCTGGCGCATCGGAGCTGGCTGTATTTTGCGGTGCAATCGCGGGCGCGGGCTTGGCATTTTTATGGTTCAACGCTTATCCCGCCGAAGTCTTTATGGGTGATGTCGGCGCGCTGGCCTTAGGCGCGGCACTGGGTGTGGTGGCGGTAATTGTACGACAAGAAATTGTGCTGTTTATTATGGCCGGGATTTTTGTGCTGGAGACGCTGTCCGTCATTATTCAAGTGGCCTCGTTTAAGCTCACTGGCAAGCGTGTTTTTCGGATGGCACCGCTGCATCACCACTACGAATTAAAAGGCTGGAAAGAAAATCAAGTAGTGGTTCGGTTTTGGATTATCACCATGATTTTAGTTTTAATCGGCCTGGCTTCTTTAAAACTTAGATGATGGAGCTATTCCAGTTTGTAATTGAACCGATAACTGTGTCAGCTTCATCAGGCACGCCTTGCCGCACCCCAATGTGCTGTCTGCGTCGCGCCTTTTCTCGCTTCCTTGTTCTGGGCTCAATTGCTTTCTGGAATAAAAATTATTTAATGGTTAACGTTAAATGGAATTAGCTAAAAAATCTGTTTTGGTGTTGGGTCTGGGCGAGACGGGCATGTCGCTGGTGCGCTGGCTGGCGGCGCATGGCGCGCAACTGCGCGTGGCGGACAGTCGCCCGCATCCGCCAGCATTGGCTGAGGCCAATGAAGAATTTCCGCTGCTAGAAATTCACTGCGGTGTATTTCACGATAACTTGCTTGCAGGCATTGATCTCATTGCCATTAGCCCGGGTGTGTCGCTGCACCAACCCTTTATGCAACGTGCTGTCGCGCGTGGTATCGCCATTGTGGGTGATGTTGAATTATTTGCGCAGGCATTTAACGCCAGCCAACCTCGGCCGCGTCAAAAAGTGGGTGGTAGTGTGATGTCCGCAGCGATTAAAGACTACCAAGCCATCCCTAAAATAATTGCCATTACCGGCTCCAATGGCAAAAGCACGGTCACCGATATGGTTGGCAATATGTGTCGTGCGGCGGGCTTGGAAACAGTGGTCGCGGGCAATATTTCGCCTGCGGTGTTGGAGGCAATTTTACAATTAAACAAGGGTGCGCGCGGCATACAACAGCCCGATGTGTGGGTGTTGGAGCTGTCTAGCTTTCAGTTGGAGAGCACTTATTCGCTTAATGCCAGTGCCGCGACAGTGTTGAATATCAGCGAAGATCATCTGGATCGTTACGAAAATATGCAGGCTTATAGCATAGCCAAGGCGCGTATTTTTCAGGGCGATGGCGTGCAAATTTTGAATCGTGATGATCCGCTCAGCATGGGCATGGCATTAGCTGAGCGCACGCACATTAGTTTTGGACTGAGCGAGCCCGCGAATAAATTTGATTGGGGCATCGCGCAAATCAATGGCGACACTTGGCTCAAGCAAGGGCAGCGGCGCATATTGAATGCCAATGCTTTGCAGGTGGCGGGTTTGCACAATGTTGCCAACGCGCTGGCAGCCTTGGCTTTGTGTTGTGCGCTGGACATACCACTACCACCCTTGCTGCGCGCTTTGCGCAATTATCGCGGGCTGCCGCATCGCGTCGAGCGCGTCGCCGAAATCAACAACGTGCTGTATTTTGATGACTCAAAAGGAACCAACGTCGGCGCGACCGTCGCAGCTTTGCTGGGTTTGCAGCGACCCACTATTTTGATTGCGGGCGGCGAGGGTAAGGGCCAAGATTTTTCGCCGCTCTTATCCGCCGTTGCCCAACACGCACGCGCCGTGGTGCTGATAGGCCGTGATGCACCCCTCATTGCGGCTGCGCTAAAGGATTGCGGCGTGCCGCTCAAACACGCCACGAGCATGGCTGATGCAGTGCAGAAAGCGACCGCCTTGGCACATTCTGGCGATGCCGTTTTGTTGTCACCTGCCTGTGCCAGTTTTGATATGTTTAAAAATTATGTGCATCGCGCAGAAGTATTTATCGGCGCGGTTCATGCCTTGCAAGTGAAAGAGCAGGCATGATTGCCGCCAATGCACACAACCGCCGCCTCGCGATAGCGCAATACGACGAGATGCTGCTGTGGATTGTCGTGGCCTTGTTGGCATTTGGCTTGGTTATGGTTTATTCCGCGTCCATCGCCACCGCTGAAGCCAGCAAGTTTACGGGCTACAGAGCCGAATATTATTTGATGCGGCATGGATTATTTATCTTGGTAGGCATTTTAATTGGCATTGCTACATTTCAAATATCTTTGGAAGAATGGCAGAAACTAGCGCCCTATTTATTTTTTGTCGGCGTGATATTACTGGCTTTGGTGTTGATTCCAGGCATAGGGCGTGAAGTAAATGGCAGTCGCCGCTGGTTATCATGGTTAGGGGTTAATCTGCAGCCCTCCGAGTTAATGAAGTTGTTTGCTGTGCTGTATGCCGCGCAATACGCGATACGCAAGGGTAGCCTTAAAGAAAAATTAGGCTCGGAAAAATTAAGCGCGGTATTTATGCCGATGTTGGCGGTGATGGCATTGGTCGGCGGGCTGCTGTTGATGGAGCCGGATATGGGCGCGCTGATCGTTATTTGCACCATCGCCATGTGCACCTTATTTCTCGGCGGCTTCAGCCTGAAAATTTTTGGCGGCTTGGTCATCGGCTTGCCGATATTGTTTGCCGCGCTGATATTTTCATCGCCCTATCGTATGCAGCGCGTGGTCGGCTTCATGGATCCGTGGGCTGACCCGTTCGGCAAAGGCTATCAGCTCAGCCACGCGCTCATCGCCTTTGGTCGCGGCGAATGGTTCGGCGTGGGGCTGGGCGGCAGCGTGCAAAAGTTATTCTACTTACCCGAAGCGCACACGGATTTTCTATTAGCCGTGATTGCCGAGGAGCTGGGCTTTGCTGGCGTGCTGGTATTAATTTTACTGTTTGCTGGACTGATTTCACGCGCCTTTGCCATTGGTCGCCAAGCCGCATTTTTAGATCGCCAATACGCGGCACTGGTAGCGTTGGGCTTAGGCGTGTGGCTAGGCGCGCAAGCCTTCGTCAATATCGGCGTGAACATGGGCATCTTGCCGACTAAAGGGCTGACACTGCCCTTCCTCAGCTTTGGCGGCAGCAGCATCGTGGTGAGCTGCGTTGCAGCGGCGTTGCTCCTCCGCATAGATTGGGAAAACAGAAGAATTATGCGGGGGCAGTCAATATGACACCGCACCAATCGCCTGTTTCAGTGGAGACTAACCTTCAGGTTATGTCGGAGCTAAAACTTTTTTTGATGCGGGGGCAGTCGATATGACACCGCAAAATTCGCCTGTTTCAGTGGAGACTAACCTTCAGGTTATGTCGGAACTAAAACTTTTTTTAATGCGGGGGCAATCAATATGACGCGCTCCATTTTAATTATGGCAGGCGGCACGGGCGGGCATATTTTTCCGGCGCTGGCGGTGGCGGACTGTTTGCGCGCGCAGGGTTGGCGCATCACTTGGCTGGGCGCGGCCAACAGCATGGAGGCGGACTTAGTACCCAAGGCGGGCTATCCGCTGGAGACCGTGCGCTTCACCGGTTTGCGCGGCAAAGGCTTGCTGCGAAAAATAATGCTCCCGTTTAATTTGTTAATCGCGCTGTGGCAAAGCGCGGTCATGATTTTGCGTCATCGTCCCGATGTGTTGCTGGGGATGGGCGGATACATTACCTTTCCGGGCGGCATGATGGCGGCGTTGTTACGTCGCCCGCTACTCATACACGAGCAAAATTCTATTGCGGGGTTGAGTAATAAATCGCTCTCCCATCTGGCCACCCGCACGTTGACTGGCTTTCCAGAGGTGCTGCCGAATGCCGAGTGGTGTGGCAATCCGGTGCGCGCCAGCATTGCGGCATTGCCGGAGCCTTCAGTTCGTTACGCCGCGCGTAGTGGTGCGTTGAATATTCTGGTGCTGGGCGGCAGTCTCGGCGCGCAAGCGATCAACCAATGTTTGCCGCAGGCTTTAGCGTTGATACCGATCGCAGCGCGTCCGCAGGTCTTGCATCAAACGGGC